>NZ_JBEYXK010000171.1:0-8449 GCF_040645035.1 Streptomyces sp. NPDC046876
GGCGCCCCCCCCCCCCCCCCCGACGCCGCCCGCCCCCCCGCCCCCGGCCGGCCCGCCCCCCCCCCCGACCCCCCGGGGCCGGCCGGCGCCCGCAACCACGGCCGGAGGGGACGACCCGGCGGGTGCCGGGGCCCCTGCGCGCCCCGCGAACGGCCCGGGGGAAGGGCCGGGCGAACGGGGCCGGGCCGGCACCCCCGCGGCAGGCGGGCCGGCCGCGCCCGCGGAGCCTGACGGAGGGGGCCACCCGGCCGGTATCAGGACGCCTGCGCACCCCGCGGTCGGGCCGGGCGCCGGACGCGGCGAACGTGGCCGGGGCAGCACCCCGGCGGCAGGCAGGCCGGCCCCGGCGGCGAAGCCGGACGGAGGGGACCGGGCAGCGGGTGTCGGGACGCCTGCGCACCCCGCGGTCGGGCCGGGCGCCGGACGCGGCGAACGGGGCCGGGCCGGCGCCGCGGCGGCTTCCGGCGGGGCGGGCGGTTCTGGCGCGTCCGGCCGCGGGGGCGGTCAGGCGGGGGCGCCTGCGGCCACGGGCCGCCGGGCGGGGGGTTCCGGTGGGGAGCCGGGTGGCCGGGGGCCGGCCGCGGCTCCGGCGGCCTCCGGCGGTGCGGACGGGGCCGCGGGGCGCGCCGGGACGGGGGCGGCTCCAGCGGCTGCGCGGCCGGACGGGGAGCGGCGGCGGATCGAGGGGCTGTTGCTCGGGCTGGCGGTCGGGGACGCCGCCGGGTGGCCCGCCGCCCGGCACCGGGCCAGCCGGATGCCGGAGTGGACCCGCCGGCTGACCCGGGAGCTCGACACCTTCGCCGAGCAGAACGCCACGACCACCCTCCCGGTCCCGATCGCCCTGAACCAGCCGCCCGAGCCCCTGCTGCTCGGCCCTTCCGACGACGCCGAATGGGCCGCCTTCGCCGCCGAGTCGGTGCTCACTGCGGCCGGGGTCCTGCTGAGCGACCTCAGCCGGTCGCGCCGGATGCGGGCCGCGATCGACCTCGCCTGGAACGCCCTGGCCAGCGAGGTGGCCGCCGCGGCGGAGCGCGCCCCCGAGGTGGAGTCGGCCGTGCTGCCGCTGCGCGCCCGGATCTCCGTACGCGCCGGTCTCGGCAACCTCGCCGCCGGGCTGCGCCCGCCCGCCACCGGCCACGA
Organism: Streptomyces sp. NPDC046876; assembly: GCF_040645035.1. Taxonomy (NCBI): domain Bacteria; kingdom Bacillati; phylum Actinomycetota; class Actinomycetes; order Kitasatosporales; family Streptomycetaceae; genus Streptomyces; species Streptomyces sp. NPDC046876. The sequence continues at coordinate 1,141 of NZ_JBEYXK010000171.1, forward strand.
CAACCCGCACTACTTCGACGACGCCGCCTGCGTCCGGGCCTGCGTCCTCGCCGTCGTCCACCCCGGCGACCCGGCCGCGGCCGCCGACCTCGCCGAGTTCGACGCCCGCTACACCCAGGACGGCGACGGCGTCCACGGCGCCCGCGCCATGGCCGCCGCCGTCGCCGCCGCCCTGGCCGGGTCCGGCACCGACGCCGCCGTCGACGCCGCCCTCGACCAGCTCCCGGCCACCACCGAGATCGGCCGCAACGCCCGCCACGCCGTCAAACTCGCCCGCACCCAGACCGGTCCCGGGACCGGCGGCGGGGCCTTCGCCATCGTGCCCACCCTCGAGCACGAGATCGTCGACCACGTCTACAGCTACGGCATCGCCGCCGCCGAGACCGTCCCCGTGGCCCTCGCCCTGGCCACCGCCGCCCGCGGCCGGGCCGTCGACGCCGTCCCGGCGGCCGCCTGCCTGTCCCGCGTCGCCGACTCCGCCCCCGCGCTGGCCGGCGCCCTCACCGGCGCCCTCGGCGGCGGCGGCTCCGTCCCCGCCGCATGGCGCGAGGCCTGCCGCACCCTGTCCGGCTGCGCCCTGCCCCGCCTCGCCGGCACCGACCTCGTCGAACTCGCCGCACACCTGGCTCGTACGGAACTCACCTCACCCAAGGGATGATTCGGACATGACGCTGACGCAGACGCCGACGCTCACACTGGAAGACCGGGCGGCCGGCTGCCTCGTCGGGGCCGCCGTCGGCGACGCGCTCGGCGGCCCGGTGGAGGGCTGGTCCCCGGACCAGATCGTCCGCCGCCACGGCGGCCGCGTCCGCGGCATCGTCGGCCCCTGGCACGAGGACTGGCGCACCGCCCGGCCCCTCGCCCCGTACCACAAGGGCGACGGCCACGTCACCGACGACACCCTCATGACGCACGCCCTGGTCCGGGTGTACGAGACCGTGCGCGACCACCTCGACGCGTACGCGGTCGCCGACCACCTCGTCCCCGACCTGATGACGAACCCCCGCTGGATCCCCGAGCTGGAGGCCGAGGCCCTCCCCCTGCAGCGGATCTTCCTCGCCGAGAAGTGGATCGTGGCCCGGCTGCACTACGCGCACGCCGACCCGCGCGAGGCCGGCAGCGGCAACATCGTCAACTGCGGTGCGGCGATGTACATGGCGCCGGTCGGCATCGTCAACGCGGGGAACCCGGCGGGCGCGTACGCGGAGGCGCTGGACGTCGCCGGCGCGCACCAGTCCTCGTACGGGCGGGAGGCGGCCGGCGTCCTCGCGGCGGCGGTGGCGGCGGCGTGCGTGCCGGGGGCGACGGTGTCGTCGGTGGTGGACGCCGCCCTCGCCCTGGCCAAGGACGGCACGCGGGCCGCGATCGAGGCGGTGTGCGAAGTGGCCGGGCGCCACGGGGACTTCGAGTCGGCGCTGGGCCCGCTGCGGGAGGCGGTGGCCCCGTACGACTCGGTCGGCCCCGACTACCGCCGGCCCTCGCTCGGCGCCCGGCGCCCGTCGCGGCTGCACGCCATCGAGGAGCTGCCGATCGCGCTCGGCATGCTCGTCGTCTCGGGCGGCGCGTACGAGGGCGCGGTCCTCGGCGCGGTCAACTACGGCCGGGACTGCGACTCCACCGCCACCATGGCGGGGGCGATCGCCGGAGCCCTGGCGGGCGCGGCCGCGGTCCCGCCCGCCTGGGCCGGGCGGGTCGCCGAGGCCAGCCGCCTCGACCTGCACGCCCCGGCCGCGGCGCTGGCCGCCGTGGCCCGCGAGGTCCACGACCGCGACCGCGCCCGCCGCCGCGCCCACGAGGCGGCCTTCGCAGCCCTGGCGACCCCCCGATGACCACCCCCGCCCCGGACGGCCGGGCCCGCGCCACGGCCCGGGAGGCCGTGCCCCGAGCCCTCTCCGGCAACCCCACGCCCGACCGGGCCGCCCCCGCCGCCGCTGCCATTTCAGCCTCGCCGGCGTTTGAGGCTGGGGGTACCCCCGGCGGTGGCTGGGGGAGGGTCCGGGCGGAGCCCGGTGCCCGGCGGAGCCGGGTTCCTTGGGGCTCCGCCCCGAACCCGGCGCCTCGAACGCCGGCCGGGCTGGAACGGCCCGGCCGTGCGGAGGCGCCCCGCGGGGCACGGCGCGCCGCGGAACCCGGCGGCCCGGGGGGCTCCGAGACCGACCCGCCCGCGCGGAGGTCCCCCCGGCCGCCGAGCACCCCGCCCCCCGGCGCAGAGGCGGGCAGCGCGGGAGGGCGCACCACCGGCCGGGCGGTCGGGCCCCCGGCCCCGGAGCCGTCCGGCCCCGGGCCGGCATCCGCCGGGCCGGTCGGCCCGGGGCCCGGGGACGCGGCTGCGGGCACCCGGCCGCAGCGGCGTGGTCCGCACGGGGGCCGCGCACGGCCGGGGCGCCCCGAGGGCGAGCGCCCCGCGCCGGGTGGCGGGGAGGGCGGGCTGCGCCTGACCTGGGTGCGGCCCGAGGACCTCGTCGGGCACGAGCTGCGGCTCGCCGCGGAGGACGGGCGGGATGCCGGGGGCGTGGCGCGGGTCTGGTTCGGCGCCGGCGGGTCCGCGGCGCCCGCGCGGGCCGGGGCCGGGGAGGCGGCGCCCGGGCTGCGGGAGCTGGCCGGGCGGCTGCTGGGCGAGCTGGCCGCGCTGCCCTGCCCTCCGGCCGTGGCGGCGGCCGAGCCGGACTCCTGGGAGGCCATCACCCGTACGTGGCCGGCCGGCCCTCCCCCGGCCGCCGCCCCGCCGGAGCCGGGCCGCGGCGGCGACGGCGGGGACTGCGGCGACGGCGACGGCTGCCTGCAGACCCGGCTGGAGGCGGCCTGGGCGGGCCGGGCCGCCGGCTGCGTCCTCGGCAAGCCGGTCGAGAAGCTGCCGCTGGAGGGGATCCGGGCGCTGGCCCGGGCCGCCGGGAACTGGCCGCTGGACGACTGGTTCACCGCCCGCGGCGTACCCCCCGCCCTGCTGGCCGCTTACCCGTGGAACCGCCGCTCCGCCGCCACCTCCCTCGCCGAGAACATCGACGGCACCCCCGAGGACGACGACCTCAACTACCCGCTCCTGAACCTCCTGCTGCTGCGGCGCCACGGCCGGGACTTCACCACCGCCGACGTCGCCCGGCTCTGGCTCGACGAGCTCCCCGCCGGGCGGACCTTCACCGCCGAGCGCGCCGCCTACCGCAACCTCCTGCTCGGCCTGGAGCCCCCGGACACCGCCGTCCACCACAACCCCTTCCGCGAGTGGATCGGCGCCCTCATCCGCGCCGACGTGCACGGCTGGACCCACCCCGGTGACCCGGCGGCCGCCGCCGCGCAGGCCCACCGCGACGCCGCCCTCACCCACACCCGCAACGGCCTCTACGCCGCCCTGTTCGCGGCCGCCGCGATCGCCGCGGCGGCCTCCGGCCGGGCCGACGTGCACACCGCCCTCGGCGCCGGGCTGGCCGTCGTACCGCCCGGCTCCCGCCTCGCCGAGGCCGTCCGCTTCGGCATCCGGGCCGCGCACGACGAAGCGGACTTCGACCGCGTCGTCGACCGCCTGCACGCCCGCTACGGTCACTACCACTGGGTCCACGCCGTCCCCAACACCGCCCTGATCGCCGCCGCCCTGACCCACGCCGACGGCGACTTCACCCGCTCCGTCTGCGGCGCCGTCTCGGGGGGCTGGGACACCGACTCCAACGGCGCGACCGCCGGCTCCCTCGCCGCGCTGGTCGCGGGCCGGGTTCCGGCCCGCTGGCGGGCGCCGCTGAAGAACCGCCTGGCCACCGGCATCGCCGGCTTCGACGGCATCGGTTTCGACACCCTCGCCCAGCTCACCGCACAGGAGGCAGCACGCTCATGACGGCCATCGCCGTGCTCGGCAGTACCAACATGGACCTCGTGGCCTACGTCCCCAAGGCCCCCCGCCTCGGGGAGACCGTCACCGGCCGCGAGTTCCGCACCGTCCCCGGCGGCAAGGGCGCCAACCAGGCCGTCGCCGCGGCCCGTTGCGGGGCGGAGGTGGTGATGATCGGCGCGGTCGGCGCCGACGAGTTCGGCGTACGGCTGCGCTCCGCGCTCACCTCGGCCGGGGTCGACACGGGCGGCCTGCGGACCGTGGAGGGCTCCAGCGGGACCGCCCACATCACGGTGGACGACGAGGGCGGCAACAGCATCGTCGTCATCCCCGGCGCGAACGCCCTGGTCACCGGGCTGGAGGCGGGAGACGACGCCCGGATCGCCGCCGCCGGGACCCTGCTGCTGCAGCTGGAGGTGCCGCTGTCGGGGGTCACGGCGGCCGCCCGCACGGCCCGCGCGCACGGCGTACGGACGGTGCTGACCCCGGCGCCCGCCCGGCCGCTGCCCGGGGACCTGCTGGCCTCGGTGGACCTGCTGGTGCCCAACGAGCACGAGGCGGCGGCCCTGACGGGGCTCACCGACCCCCGGCAGGCCGCGGCGGCGCTGCTGGAGCAGGTCCCGGAGGTGGTGGTCACCCTGGGCGCGGCCGGCGTGCTGTACGCGGCGCGCGGGCGGGATCCGTACACGGTGGCGGCGCCGCGGGTCCGGGCGGTGGACTCGACGGCGGCCGGGGACACGTTCGTCGGGGCGCTGGCGGTGGCGCTGGGCGAGGGTCGGCCGGTACGGGAGGCGCTGGAGTGGGCGGCCGCGGCGGCGGCGCTGTCGGTGCAGCGGCCGGGGGCGCAGGACTCGATGCCGGGGCGCGCCGAGACGGACGCCGCGTACGCCGCCGGGGCGGGCGGGACGACCTCGGCCGGCGGGGCCGGGGCCGGCGCCTCATGACGCCGCCCGCGGACGCCGCCGCCCCCGGCCCGCTGCGGGGGCTGCGGGTCCTGGACCTCGCCACGCTGTTCGCGGGGCCGCTGGCCGCCACCCTGCTCGGGGACTTCGGGGCCGAGGTGGTCAAGGTCGAACACCCCGGGCGGCCCGACCCCTCCCGCGGGCACGGCCCCGCCAAGGACGGGGTGGGGCTGTGGTGGAAGCTGCTCGGGCGGAACAAGCGGACGATGACCCTCGACCTGTCCACCCCGGGCGGGCGGGACACCCTGCTGCGGCTGGCCGCCACCGCCGACGTGGTCGTCGAGAACTTCCGCCCCGGCACCCTGGAGAAGTGGGGCCTGGGCTGGCCCGAGCTGTCGGCGGCCAACCCCCGCCTCGTCCTGGCCCGCGTCACGGCCTTCGGCCAGCAGGGCCCGTACGCCCGGCGCCCCGGCTTCGGCACCCTCGCCGAGGCCATGAGCGGCTTCGCCGCGATCACCGGGGAGCCGGACGGCCCGCCGACCCTGCCGCCCTTCGGCCTCGCGGACTCGATCGCCGCGCTGACCTGCGCGTACGCCGTGATGACCGCGCTCGCCGGGCGGGAGCGGACCGGTCACGGCCAGGTGGTCGACCTGGCGATCATCGAGCCGATCCTCACGGTGCTGGGCCCGCACCCGCTCTGGTACGACCAGCTGGGCTACGTCCAGCCCCGCACCGGCAACCGCTCCACCAACAACGCCCCCCGCAACGTCTACCGCAGCGCCGACGGCCGCTGGCTGGCGGTCTCCACCTCCGCGCAGTCCGTCGCGGAGCGGGTCGTCCGGCTGGTCGGGCGCCCGGAGCTGGCCGGCGAGCCGTGGTTCGCGAGCGGGTCGGGGCGGGCCGCGCACGCCGCCGTCCTCGACGAGGCGGTCGGCGGGTGGATCGGCCGGCACGAGGCCGAGGAGGTGGCCCTGGCCTTCGAGGCGGCCGAGGCGGCCGTGTCGCCGGTCTACGACGTACGGGACGTCATGGCCGATCCGCAGTTCGCGGCCCTGGACACCGTCACGGAGGTGCAGGACCCGGAGCTCGGCCCGCTCCGGATGCAGAACGTCCTGTTCCGCCTGTCCGGGACCCCGGGCGGGATCCGCTGGGCGGGCCGCCCGCACGGCGCCGACACCGACGCCGTCCTGACCGAGCTCGGCCTGACCGAGGCCGAGATCAGCGCGCTCCGGATGGAGGGGGCACTGTGATCCTGACCTGGCTCTACGTACCCGGCGACCGGCCCGAGGTGGTCGCCAAGGCCCTGCGGTCCGGGGCCGACGCCGTCATCGTCGACCTCGAGGACGCCGTGTCGGCCTCGCGGAAGGAGTACGCGCGGGCCGCCACCGCCGAGCTGCTCGGCGAGCGGCCGCCGGTCCCCGTCCACGTCCGCGTCAACGCGCTCGACTCCCCGTGGGGCGGGGCCGACCTCACCGGCCTGACCGGGCTGCGGGGCCTCACGGGGCTCCGGCTGCCGAAGATCACCGCCCCGGAGCAGATCGTCCAGGCGGCGGACCGCACCGGCGGGGTGGCGCTGCACGCCCTGCTGGAGTCCGCGCTGGGGGTGGAGCGGGCGTACGAGATCGCCCGCGCGCACCCCGCCCTGCGCGGCCTGTCCCTCGGCGAGGCCGACCTCCGCGCCGACCTGGGCATCACCGCGGAGGCGGGGCTCGACTGGCCGCGCTCGCGGGTGGTCGTCGCGGCCAGGGCGGCGGGCCTTGCGCCGCCGGCCCAGTCGGTCTTCCCCGACATCCGGGACCTGGCCGGCCTGGCCGCCTCCTGCGCCCGCGGCCGGGCGCTCGGCTTCCTGGGCCGGGCGGCGATCCACCCGCGGCAGCTGCCGGTGATCGAGCGGGCCTTTCTCCCCGGCCCGGAGGAGGTCACCGCGGCCGAGGAGATCGTCGCGGCCGCCCGCCGCACCCCCGGCGCGGTGGCCCTCCCGGACGGCCGCTTCGTGGACCCGGCCGTCCTCGCCGGCGCGGAACGCGTGGTGGCCCTCTCCCGCCGCGAATCCCCGATCCCGTCCTGACGCCCCTCCGCCCCAGCCGGGCCCGCCGGGGCGCCGCCCTGAACCCCGCGCCTCAATCGCCGGCGGGGCTGAATCTGCCGCCCCCGGCTGCGCCGACACCAACCAGACCGGCCCGCCGGAGCCAGAACCGCGGTTCCCGGCGAAGCCGGGTCCCTTGGGGCTCCGCCCCAAACCCCGCGCCTCAAACGCCGGCGAGGCTTGACGTGCCGCCCTCGGCTTCGACGCCGAAAGAAAGTCCCGCCCCGGCCTCTCCAGCCCCGCCGTCACTGAGGAGCGGGCCCTGGGCAGCGCCCCACAAGCCCAGCCGCCTCCGCCACCACCTGGAACGGGGGTCGGCCCACCCAGCCTCGCCGGCGTTTGAGGCGCGGGGTCTGAGGCGGAGCCCCAGGGAACCCGGCTCCGCCGACGCCTGAGCCCGGGGTCGGCACATTCAGCCTCGCCGGCGTTTGAGGTCTCCCAGACCGGCTCGGCCGCCGCCTGGCCCGAGGCTCCCCCCGGAGCCACCGTCAGCGGGCCATTATC
>NZ_JBEYXK010000172.1:0-8315 GCF_040645035.1 Streptomyces sp. NPDC046876
CCGATGGAGAGGGTCCCCTTGGGTCCTTCGTCGCCGCCGCAGCCGGTGGCGGTCAGGGCGAGGCCGATCACAGCGGCCATCGCACCAGCCTTGGGAACCTTCATGTTGCAACTCTTTCCTCGGGGACGCGGGACGCGGAGCGGGATCGCCGGTGCGCGTGGAACCGCGGGGTACGTAGAAGCGTCAAGACGCGTGTAAGAGGAAGCTAAGAATGCTGCCGCCGCGGTGTCACTGGATCTTGGCGAAACTTGAGGTAACGATCCGGCTCGACCGGCGGTTCTGCGGCGATTACGTTGTCGAGGGTTCGACGGTGGGGGTGTGGTGCTGGGGGATGGGCGGACCGATCCGACGTTCACGATGTGCCGGGAAGTGGCGGACGGGGCGAACTTGGGCTCGTTCTCGGGTGGCCCGTTCGACGTGCGGGCGGTGGTGGCCGGCATCTTGCCCAAGCCCCGACACGGCCTGCACCTCGGCGCCGTCCCATGGGAAAATTCCCGCACGGGCACGGGGCCCGGGAGGCCGTTCACCTCCTGCGCACCGACAGCGAAACGGGCATGGACGCGACGGGCGTGCTGTGGGGCCTGCGCGCCAACGACAGCCGGGCCGCGGCCTCCCTCGCCGTACCGTTCCTCACCCCCCTCGCCACCGACAACGACCACCCACACCGCGCCGCCGCCCTGAGCGTCCTTTCCGGCCCGGCCCGGCCTGGCCCGCGCCCGGCACCACGGCGTCGCCTCCCGCGAGGAACTCCTCCTCCACCGCAACGGTCCCCGCCGCCATGCCCCCGACGACGACTACGAAGTGACCGGCTACCCGGCCGACTGTGGGCAACGACCGGCCGTACGTCGCCGCGCAGTCCGTGCCCGCCGCCCGCGCCGCGATCACCACCGACACCCCCGCGCTCCTGCCCCTCCTCGGCGACTTCGACCCCGGCGTCCGCGTCGACGCTGCCTACGTCTTGGCGACCGCCGCCGACCCCAACCACACCGTCCGCACCGCCCTGGCCAACGGGTTCGCCGCGGAGCGTGATGCCATGGTCCGCGCCGCCCTGCTCTTTGCCATCGCCGAGATCACCCGGGCCCACCCGCACCCGGCGACCGTCACGTGGCTGCGCGAGCGGTGGTACGACCGGGCGGAGGCCCCCGAAGTCCGCCTGGCGGCTGGAATCGGATGGCTCTGTCTTACCGAGCAGGAGGCACGGGCCGGGTCGGACAGGCGCGTAGTGGAGTTCTGTGAGCGCTCACAAATCGGCTCGCAGTGACTGATGCGGCGCGGCGAGACGGCAGGCGTGAAGGGCTGCGGCGGACCGTCGCTCGGCCCCGTTCGCCTCCCTGGCCTCCAGGCCCGTCCAGGAGTGCGGTCGACTGTGAGGCTTCGCGCCAAAGATCCCAACTAACTTGCCAGCACTTACTGATGACGCATCGCGACGGCGGGGGAGGGTCCGCGTGCGAGGCGGATGGGGCTTTCGGTGCACGGGCCTTGACTGCACTCCGGCGCGGTGGCCATAGTGAGGCCCCTGAAGCCGCTATTTCGTGCGCATCGCTCCGACACAGATTGTTAGCGCTAACAAATGTGGCGGGAAAAGTCACTCCTCTTCCGTTCGGCGAAGGAGTCCGTCCATGACCGCGTGATCTTGGCCGAGCCGCGCCCGGGAGCGCTGCCGAGGGCGGAGACGACACCCTGCCCGACACCGGCCGACTCGGCGGCAGTGCAACGCCCTGCGCCACGGCGCAGAGCACCACCCGCGCCCTGCCCATTCCCTACGGCCGGCCGCCGCCGACCCGTCACCCGCGTCCACGACCGGACGACGGGCAGCGGCGACACCCGCGTCCGCCAGCGGCCCGAACCCGCCCACCGCTGCTTCGCCCCCGACCCGGGCGGGGGAGTGCCGAGCGGAACCCCCGACCACGACGCCGGCGGACCCGGAGCACGGGCCGCCCTCCGGCGGCCGTGCCGACGCCGGGGTCGACCCCGGCTCCTGGACCCGGGACACCCGCCGGACCGCCACCGCCCCCCCGGGGCTGAAGACCGACCGCCCGTGAAGGAGAACCACATGACCGGACCATGGCCCCGCAAAGGCTGGCGCGCGGTGCGCGCGGCCTGTTCCGCCGCCGTGCTCGCCGCCGGCCTGATCATGGCCGCGACCAGCCCCTCGCAGGCCGTCGCCCAGGGCCCCTGTGACATCTACGCCGCGGGCGCCACTCCCTGCGTGGCCGCCCACAGCACCACCCGTGCCCTGTACGCGGACTACAACGGCCCGCTCTACCAGGTGAGGCGCGCCTCCGACAACGCCGTCAAGGACATCAACCCGCTGGGCGCCGGAGGTTACGCCGACGCGGCGGCGCAGGATGCGTTCTGCGCCGGCACCAGCTGCGTCATCACCACCCTCTACGACCAGACCGGCAAGGGCAACCACCTCACCCAGGCCCCCCGGGGCCACTTCCCCGGCCCGGCCGCAGGCGGCAACGACAACCTCGCCAACGCCGTGGAGGCGCCGGTCACGCTCGCCGGCCACAAGGCGTACGGCGTCTACGTGGCCCCCGGCACCGGCTACCGGAACAACCACACCACGGGCATCGCGACCGGCGACCAGCCGGAGGGCATGTACGCGGTGCTGGACGGCACGCACTACAACAGCGGCTGCTGCTTCGACTACGGCAACGCCGAGACCACAGGCAACGACGACGGCAACGGCACCATGGAAGCCATCTACTTCGGAGACAACAAGGGCTGGGGCTACGGCACCGGCACCGGGCCCTGGGTCATGGCCGACCTGGAGAACGGCCTGTTCTCCGGCGTGAACCGGGGCTACAACGTCAACGATCCGAGCGTCGCCAACCGGTTCCAGACGGCCATCGTCAAGGGCGGCCCCAACCAGTGGGCCATCCGCGGCGGCAACGCCCAGGCGGACAGCCTGTCGACCTACTACAGCGGTGTGCGCCCCAACGTCCCCGGCTACAACCCGATGAGGAAGCAGGGCGCGATCATCCTCGGCATCGGTGGTGACAACAGCAACGGCAGCGCCGGCACCTTCTACGAGGGCGTGATGACCTCAGGCTATCCCTCCGACGCCACCGAGAACGCCGTCCAGGCGAACATCGCCGCGGCCGGCTACAGCAGCGCCCCCACCGGCACGCCCGGCTCGCTCACGCCGGGCTCCCGGATCTCCCTGCGGGCCACTACCTCCTGCTGCACCACCGGCTACCTCCGCCACGACGACACCGACGCCAAGGTCGTCCTCTCCACCCTCGACTCCTCCAGCCCCGCCGCTGCCAAGTCCGCGGCGACCTGGACCGTCCGCGCCGGCCTGTCCGACACCTCCTGCCTCTCCTTCGAGTCCGCCAACGCGCCCGGCCGGTTCCTGCGCCACCGCAACTTCCAGCTCTACCTGAACGCCGATGACGGCGGAGGAACGTTCGCCCAGGACGCCACCTTCTGCCCCACCCCGGGCAACAGCGGCCAGGGGTCCTCCTTCCGGTCGGTCAACTATCCGGCGAAGTACCTGCGCCACTACGCCTACACCGGCTACATAGCGAGCGACGGCGGCAGCAACAGCTGGGACAGCGCCACCAGCTGGGCCGCCGACACCAGCTGGCTGGTCCAGCAGCCCTGGAGCTGACCGCCCCGCCGGACCGCTCACCCGGGGACTGTCAGTGCCGGCCCCTAGGATCCAGAACGTGCGCGGCCACTCCACAGCAGGCCAGGCCGCGCACCGAGCCTGGCAGAAGTCCGCTGGAGAACCAGGGAGGTCCCATGAACGAGCACGGCATACCCGGCGCGCCCGAAGGCTTCACCGCCCTCGGGGTCGCCGCCGACTGGCCGCAGTCCTGGCAGGTCACGGGGCACGGCCACAGCCGGCTCAGCGGCGGCGTGGGCCTGCCAGACGCGACCCATGCCGCCCGTGGCGATCATCCGGACCAATGCGTAGCGGCCCCCGACGACGTCGCCCGCCTGTGCTCCCTGTACCACTGTGCCCCCCGCCCAGCGCGTCCGTACGAACGGAAGCATAGACGCGGACGCGCCGGGACGGGCACGTCCCCGCTGCGCGCCGGGGGAAGGCGCCCGGGCGTCGCGCACCCCGGCGGAACACAACGGCCGTAAAGGGGTTGCCCGTGCCGAAACCCCTGCGTAGGTTCCGGACCGGTCACGTCCGTGACGGACTCCCCGAGCAGAAGGTCTGAGGCCCTGATGACGAAGCCGTCCCATGAGTCGATGCTGGAGCTGCTGTCCGCGGACGGTCCGGACCCGGACCACGCGGAAGCGATGATGCTCTACGGCCGGCTGGTCGGGACCTGGGACATCAGCAACCGGTACCGCTCCAGTGGGGGGAAGTGGCGTACTGCAGCCGGTGAATGGCGCTTCGGCTGGGTGCTCGGCGGGCGCGCGGTGCAGGACGTGCTGTTCTGCCCGGAGTTCCACGACCGGTTCCCCGGCACCACCGTCCGCATGTACGACGTCACGACCGGGCTCTGGCGGATCACGTGGATCTCGCCGAAGCTTCCCTCCTATTTCGCCCAGACCGGCCGGTCCGACGGTGCGGGCGGAATGATCCAGGAAGGCGCGGACTCCGATGGCACGCGCTCCCGTTGGACCTTCACCGATGTCACGCCGGCCTCCTTCCACTGGCAGGGTTTCAGCGCCACCCCGGACGGCGAGTTCGAGTTGTTCCAGGAGATGCACGCGACACGCCGGTAGACCGGTACCCGGGAGGAAAACTCACCGGCCGCGGTTGCCGAACGCCGGATACGGCGGCAGCGGAGCCACCTCCCAACTATCGGGCCACCTCCCGCAACAGCGACCGCATCGCCTCCGCGAGAGCCGGGTACTCCTCCAGTCCGCTCGCCGTCCTTTTCAGCGTGGCCCCTGATCGGGTGATGCGGCGATCCCATCAGCCGGTACGGCGACGGCGTTCACCGGCTCGAACGCGTGGCCGACGAACGGGTCCTGCGCCTCGACGCCCGATTGGGCAGTACGAGGTGGGGCAGGCTGAGGGGCGTTCACGCACTCCCCTACGGCGGCAGGAGACCGGCAGGTGTTACGTGTTCACTTCACGGCGGAAGACCTCGCCAGGACCCGGGTGGCCGCGACCATCGGCGTCGCGGCCGAGGTCTACTACAGCCTGGAGCTACTGAGAGGCAACCGGGCGCCTACGCACCTCCACACCTGGCGCTCGGCGGTCGCGGGCAGGACGGGGGCCGACACACTCCCCTTGACATCCCTGGTCCCGACGCGCGGTCCCGGGCTTGATCTGCTGGCCCTGGCAGGCGATGTGCCCTCTGTGGACCACGCCGTGGACAATCTGCTGCACGCCCCGGTGTCCCAGCTGCGCCGCGAGATCGAGTGTCTCGACTTCCGTCCCGGACAACTGCCGTGGGCCAGACGGGTGGCGGAGGGCGACCGTGACGCGCTGCGGGAGCTGGCGAAGGCCCTGCGCGCCTGCCACCGACTGACCGTCGAGCCCTACTGGGACACAGGACGGTCCGAACTGGTCGCGCTGTCCACCCGTAGCGCGAGCCTGATGCTGGAGGGAGGCGTCGATCTCCTGCTGCGCTCGATCTGTGCACCACTGGTCCGCTGGCGTCCGCCGGTGCTCGAAGCCCCCTACCCGCGCCGAGTCGATGTGCACCTCCAGGGGCGGGGACTCATCATCACGCCCACGGTCTTCTCGAAGCACCCGGTGAGTTTCCTGTGGGACCCGCTCGACACCGCTCAGCCACCCCGCCTGACCGTACCGGCCCTCCGCCGGCCACTGACCGGCACCGGAGCGGCGGAGTCGGACGGCGCGACCGTCCGGAACCTGGAGTCCCTGCTCGGCCGCACCCGAGCCGCCGCCCTGCGTGTGACGGCGGAAGGCTGCACGACGAGCGAACTGGCCCGCCGCCTCAATGTCACGGCCGCCGCGGCCAGCCAGCACGCGACCGTGCTGCGCGACACGGGGCTGATCACCACCAGCCGCCGCGGCGGCTCCGTACTCCACCGAATCACCCCGCTCGGGCTGGCCCTGCTGTGGACGGGCGCCCTGACGCAACCGTGACGGCGCGAGGACGCCGCGAACGAACGTCGCCTCCCTGTCACACACCACCGAACAAGCGCACCGAGGTGTGTGAGGTACTGCCGCACCCACCGCCCTGGCAGCCCCTTTAAGCGGTGGCTTAAAGGATGGGCAACGGATGGTCGACCTGCCCAGAGTGTGAGGCGACAACCGACTCGTCCCGTCTGGAGGACCACTTGAAGCCCCAACTCGCCGCCGCTGTCGGCTCCGCCGTTCTGACCGCGGCCACCGTACTGGGAGCGCCGGCCGCGGGCGCGCAGACTGCGGCGTACCCGACCACGCCCATCACAGGCGTCTCGTATGGCGCCAGCTACATCAGCGGCACTCTGACCTGGTACAACCGTTCCGTCGGGGTCGACGGAGCACTCCGGGCCGTCGGCTGCCGCAGGGCGTGGGTCGGCGCGTACGACGCCTCGGGTATCCGCCTCGGCGCCAAGAGCACCAGTACCAAGTGCGACGTGACGTATTCGCTCGACGACTTCCCGGCAGTCCCCGCAGACGTGCCCGGCGGCGCCGCGTACGTCGTCGTCTGCCTTGACGACGCCACCGCGTCCCCACTCGATTGCGAGACGTTCTACCGGCCCTGACCACTCCGACCGCTCGATAAGTGACCTTGCGCCGACACACATACCCGGCCCCGGGGCGGCATGACACGCGCCGCCCCGGAAGCTGATCCCGTCGCCCGACGAGGCAGAGCTACGAGCCATCAACCGTCGAGCCTCCGCAGATGAGCGTGGCGCGCAACGTCTGGCAGGACGCGGGCCGTGTCGGCATACAGCCTCTTCGTGAAGGCCGCTACGAGGCAGCTGACGGCCGGCGGTATGACGTTCAAGGAGGCATCGCTCCCGCTGCCCGCCGGCCTGCATCAGGCGGCGCAGTGGAGCGGCTGGCAGCGGAGGCGCAGGCACGGGCGCAGGCGGCGGCCCGGAAGGCCGGCTCTGAGGAGTGGGGGTGCATCGTTTCTCCGGTGAATTTCCCTCCTGCGGCGGAATGGGGTCCCCGCCGTCCCGCCCGCTGATGGCGGCCGGGGCGGTATCACCGGCCGGTGATCAAGAACCTGATGTCGCGGGGTCTGCCCGCGCTTCTCCTTGCCGCCCTGCCCCTTCTCACCACAGCACCCGCCGCCCAGGCGGCCGCGCACCGTCCGCTCGCGGCTCCCATATCCGCTCCCGCCGAGCTCTCTGCTACACGGTTCCTCCCTGCGGTTCCCTCGTGACCTGCCAACCGCTGGCAAGCTGGTCGTGGTGTCGTTACGGGTGCGCCGGTTCGTCTGCGCGGAAGAGTCCTGCTCACGCAAGACATTTCGCCGACCTAGGGGTTGGGCAGGGCGCGGGCGACATCTGCCTGGGCGACCATGCCGACCAGGCGGTGGCCGTCGATGACGGGCAGGCGGCGGACCTTGTGGTTGCTCATGGTTCGCAAAATCTCCGCGGCGTCGTCGTCCGCGCCGATCGTGACCGCTTCGCCTTGCGCGAGCTCGCCGGCCTTCACGGTGGCCGGGTCCTTGCCGACGCCGAGGCATTTCACCACGATGTCGCGGTCGGTGAGCATGCCCTTGAGCTTGTCGTCGGTGCCGCAGATCGGCAGGGCGCCCACTCCCATCTGCGTCATCTCCCTCGCGGCATCCAGCACGCTCTCCTCGGCGCCGATGCACTCAGCGCCTTCGGTCATGATCTCGCGGGCCGTCGTCATCCGGCAGCACTCCTTCGTCCTAGTCCACGGGCGTACGTACCCGGCTGGGCGCGTACGCGGAGATGGGTGCCGCGGCGGGGCGTGCAGATATCGCCGCCTCTTCGAGGCCCTGCCCGACCCGGGGCTGGGGTTCGTGCCGCGCCGTCGTCGGCCACTACTGCAAGAAGTCCTCAAACGATGCGGCGCTCTGCGTCGTGGTGGAGGTAGAGGGAGGTGAGCTGGTTCCAGCACTGTTCGAGGTGCGCGTCGGCTTCCTGCCAAGCGGGGTCCTGGAACGGGTCAGGCGGCCGGATCACGACGGCGTCTGCGGCGGCCCCGTGGGCCTCGGGTTGGACACGCCGCCACGGGGCTCTCGCCGCGCTCGCACCGTGCGGGTCGCGGCAGGGGCGCGTGGCCACCCACCGCGCCAGCAGGATTGCGGCGGTGAACGCGGCAGCGGTGACGGCGTGCAGCCCAGGGTGCGAGGCCACGACGTTCCTCCCAAAGGTCAGGAAAAGTCAGGTGCGCGGGGGCGGGGGGCCCCCCGCGGGGGCCCCCCCCCCGGGGGGGGTGGGCGGCGGTCATGAAGGTG
>NZ_JBEYXK010000173.1:0-8276 GCF_040645035.1 Streptomyces sp. NPDC046876
AGCCGGTCCCCACCCCGCCCCTTCTCCCCCAGCTACCGCTGGGAGGTGCCCCCAGAAACCGGGTCCTGCGGCCCCGGCCCCCGCTCCGCCTCAACGCCGGCGCGGCTCAAAGATCGGGGCTCCGCCCCGGACCCCGCGCCTCAAACGCCGGCGAGGCTGGATGGTGCCGGCGGCGCTGGATGGTCCGGCCGGGCTGGATGGTGCCGACCGGGCTGGATGGTGCCGTCGGGCTGGAATTGCCGCGCAGCGGCACAATCCAGCCCGCGTAGGCGGCAATTCCAGCCTGCGCGGCGTTTGAGCGCACCGGGCGCGGAGCGCCCGGGTCTTCCAGCCCCGCCCGGGTCTTCCAGCCCCGCCGGCGTTTGAGGCGAACGGGGTCCGGGGCGGAGCCACGGTTTCGGGAAGGGGCGGGGTGGGGAACGGCTCCGCGCAGCGGGAGCCCCCGGGGGACCGGGCTCGGGGCGGCCCCGTATGGCGGCCCGGTACAGCCGGCCCCGTATGGCGGCCGCGGGTGCCTACCCGATGGTGACCACGCGGGCCCACGCCGGCGGCGCGTCCGGCACGTAGTCGGGATCTTCCTCGCGCCACGACCGGCGCGAGTGCTCCCGCGGGAACAGCCCCACCACCGTCCGGCACGACGGCCGAACGGCGGGCCACCGCGTCTGCCCGTCGGTCAGGACCACGATGACGTCCGGCCGAGGCTCGATCCGCAACGCCCTCGCGAAGCCCGTCCGCAGGTCCGTGCCCCCGCCGCCGACCAGCGGAATGCCCTCGGCCCGGCACAGCGGGTGCACCAGCCGGGCCGCCGCATCGCACGGCAGCACGGTGACCAGGTCGCGCCGCCCGCCCACCGCCCGCGTGATCGCCGCGACCTCCAGCAGCGCACTGCCCAGTTCGGCGTCGCTCACCGACCCCGACGTGTCGATGATCACGGAGACCCGCGGTGGCCTGCGCCGCAGGCTCGGCAGGACCACGCCCGGCAGCCCCGCCGAGCGCCGCGACGGCCGGCCGTACGAATAGTCCTCGCCCGCGCCGGAGCCGGACGCCGCCGAGCGGACCGCCGCCCCCAGCAGCTCCCGCCACGGCTGCGGCGGATGGAACGCCTCCTCCGCCCAGCGCTGCCACGACTCCGGGGCGCTGCCCGGCCGGCCGGTGATGCCCTGCGCCACCCGGAACCGGACCGCGTCCTGCTCCTGCCGGCTGAGGCCGTGCGCGCCGTCCGGCCCCAGGTCCCAGTCCCGCTCCAGGCCGTCGGCTCCGCTGCCGCAGTCCAGCCAGGCCAGCGCCGCCGCGTTCCCCTCCAGCCGGATGCGGCGCACGTACTCCTCCATCAGCTGCCCCTCGGGCAGTTGCAGCGAGTCCGGCCGTACGGCGCCCGCGGGCGGGAGCAGCCCGTGGCCGTACACGTCGTCGTTGATCTCGCAGTCCGCGGCGATGTTCATGCGCAGGCGTTCGGCCGGGCCGGTCAGCCCGAGCTCGCGGGCGAGCCGGTCGCCGCGCCCGTGGTGGTCGCGCAGCAGGTGCGACACCTCGTGCACCCACACGCCGGCCAGCATCTCCACCGGGGTCCGGTCCACGAACCCCGGCGAGACGTAGCACCGCCAGTGCCGGTCCACGGCCATCGTCGGGACCCGCCGCGACTCCACGGTGTGCAGGGCGAACAGCGCCGTCGCCAGGTACGGCCGGACCCGGGCGGCGTGCAGGCGCGCGGCGAAGAGCTTGTCGCGGTCCAGCGCGCCGGTCCCCGTCCCCGTCCTCGCCTCCATCCCCGTCCCCGCGATCGGTGGCTCGGGCCTCGCACGGACCGGCGGCCGGGGCCTCGGCTTGGCAGTCGCCCCCCGGGCGGTGTCCGCGCTCACCGGCCCGCCTTGACGGCGGCCCAGCCCCCGGGCGTACGGTCCGCGGCGCGGTCCGCCCGCCGCGAGAGCGACACCGCTCCGGCCAGCCGCTCGATGGCCGCCGGCACGTCCCATTCGTCGCGCCGCAGCGAGGCGAGCGTCGTCGCGGGTACGACGACCAGGTCCGGAGCCCCCGTCTCCATGGCCCGGACCAGCAGTGTCCACGCCGCGTCCCAGCGGGACTTCTCCGGGCGTGTCCGCACCGCCGCGACCACCCCGTCGAGCACCGCCTGACGCAGGTCGCCCCGCTCGGGGAGCACCGCGCCCTCCGGATCGGCGAGCAGCTCCTCGGGGTCGGGGAGGTCCATCCGATCGAGGCTCGCCAGCAGCTCCAGCCCCGGCCCGTCCCCCACGGTGCCCCTCACCAGGAGGGAGAGCACGTCGCGCGCGGAGCCGGCCGCGGTCGCGAAGGCGATCAGCCGCAGCGCCATGTCCCAGCTGCGGGGCGACGGCCAGGGTCCGCCCCGGCGCGTCTCGTTGGTGGGCAGCTGGTGCACGAGCTTCGGGCGGGCGGCCAGCAGCCCGCACACCGCGCGGCGGGCGAAGTCCACGGCCTCCGGCAGCCGTTGCGGGTCCAGCCGGGGCAGGTCGGCGCGGGGCCAGGTGCCCCCGAGGCCGCGTACGACGACCTCGTGGTCGTGCGTCCACTGCAGGTGCACGAACCGGTTGGCCAGCGGCGGGCTCAGCTCCCAGCCGTCGGCCGCCGAGGACCGCGGATTGGCGGCGGCCACGATCCGTACTCCCGGCGGCAGCTTCAGGGCGCCGATCCGGCGCTCCAGTACGAGGCGCAGCAGGGCGGCTTGGACCGCCGGCGGCGCGGTGGACAGCTCGTCCAGGAACAGCAGCCCCCGGCCGGCCCGTACGAGCCGCACGGCCCAGTCCGGCGGTGCCATCGGGACACCCTGCTCGGCGGGATCGCTGCCGATGACGGGCAGCCCCGAGAAGTCGGACGGCTCGTGAACGCTGGCGATCACGGTGGTCAGCGGCAGGTCCAGGGTCTCGGCGAGCTGCGTCAGCGCGGCCGTCTTGCCGATCCCCGGCTCACCCCACAGCAGCACGGGCAGGTCCGCGGCCACGGCCAGGGTGAGCGCCTCCAACTGCATGTCGGGGCGCGGTTCGGTGGTCGTGTCGTTCAGCAGCGCCAGCAATGCGCCGGCGACATCGAGCTGGGCGGGCAGCGACGGGGACACGGGCGTGGTCATGGGCACGGGCACGGGCATGGGCACGGGCATGGGCATGGGCATGGAAAGAGTCATGTCTGCATCACCTGGGGATCGCGAATGGGTGGAAAAAGGGCGTAAAGGGGTGGCGTCGAGGCGCGTTCGGGGACCGGCGTCGGTCCGTGTGGATCAGCGAGAGGTGGTGAGGCGGCGCGCGTGGGCGCGGCGGTCACGGGTGCGGTGACGGCCGGGGCGCATGCGGTGGCGGTCGAGGTCGGGGGCGACCGGTCCCGCCCGGAACTGTCCGTACGTGATCCGCCGCTGCGCGGCCTCTTCCAGCGCGTCCTTCAGCGCGCCGGTGCGCAGGACGGCCTCCGGGCCCAGCAGGCCTTCCACGACGGCCAGCGCGCCGGCCGCGTCGCCGTGGTCGAGGCGTTCGCGCACGCCGGAGAGGCAGTCCGGAGAGCGGTGCGCCGCGTCGATGGCGCGCAGGCACGGCAGCGGCGGGCCGCCCAGCGCGACGAGCAGCTCCTCGCGCCGGAGCTCGTCCGGACCGTGGTCCAGCGGGGCCAGTACGCCGTCGACCAGGGCGATCCGGTGCAGGGTTCCCCGGCACTCCACCAGGCGCGCCCCGCCGGCCGGATCCGGGACCCGTGAAGGTCCGGCCGGCGGCATGTGCTCCGGTACGAGTGCGGCGGCGACCAGCGGGTGCAGCCGGTCGGCCCGGATCGCACCGGCGCGGAGCAGCTCCAGGTCGGGCAGCAACCAGGTCGCGGCGTCGGGCAGGAGCGGCAGCGCGCAGTCGCGGCCGCCGGCCGGCGCGGCCGCGATCCGCCCGGCGGCCGCCGCGGCCAGGTCCAGGACCAGCCGGTGCCGCCCCCCGAGCCGTACGGCCACGGATCCGGTACCGGCGGGCCGCCCCTCGGCGCGGAGCAGGATCCCCGCCTCGGCCGCCCACCGGTCCACGGCGCAGCGGAGCCCGTACGGGACCGCCTCCGGAACCGGCTCGTCGCCCCGGGGCGGCCGATCCGCCCCGGACCGGGTCCGGAGCTCGCCGCTGCTGTCCGCGTCCCACAGGTGGCGGTGCAGGTCGAGGCGGAACCGCCGGTTGGGCTTGAGGTGCGGGTGCAGCTGCGGATGGCGGCTGCTGCCGCCGCCCTGGCCGCCCCGGGACCCGTCCCACAGCGCGAGGCTGATCCGCTGGCCGGCATCCGCCCAGGCCGGGGCGGTCCGGGCGACCAGGTGCACGGGCGTGGCCCCGTACCGGGCCAGCGTGACGGTGAGGCCCGGACGCAGCAGCCCGTCCGGAGCGATCCTCGGCATGTGCCAGCGCAGCAGATCGGGAGCCAGGCGGTGCAGATCCGCCTGCACCCGGGCCGCGAGCTCCCGGCCGTGAGCGCGCACCGTGGAGCGCAGGTCGAGGTCGACGTCGAAGCCGGCGGCGGCGCACGCCCCCGCCCAGTCCCCGGCGAGCCGGCGGGCGGTAGCGGTCTCGATCATGGACGGCGGCACGGCGAACTCGCGCACGCGCAGCCAGAAGGAAAGGCGGGAATCCCCGTCCGCGATGGGGTGGTGAAGGTGCATCAGCACTCACCTTGCGCGGACGGTACCCCCGATCTCGTGAGGGAGTCAGTGATCATCGCGCCGATCGTAACGCCCACCGCCCCGAAGGGCCAGGACTTTTACGGGCTGCCTGGCACGGCCGGCCACGAGAGCGGCGTCAGTGCCCGGAGGATGCGAACGCCTTGTCGAGGGCCTTCAGCTCCGCCGAGGCCGTGAGCCCCGGGGTCTTGAGCAGTTCCCTCACGGTCTTGGCGTTCCTGTCGGTGCAGCCGGAGACGGTCTCTTGCGGCCCGATGTGCCAGGTGTCCTTGTCGACCGGGTAGAACTCGGGGTTCCCGCCCGTGCTGACGGCCGCGACGGGCCCGAACTTGATCACTTTGCCACCGTCGTGGGTGAGCTCGATGTCGAAGACCCCGACCCACGGGTTGCCTCCGTCCGGAGTGGTCTCCGGTCCGGTGGTGAGCGTGAACTTCTCGTAGGAGTTCGCCGGGATCTGGTGCGTGAGCTCGGCTGTCCGCTCGAAGGGGACCTTGTGGGAGCGGGTGCCGCTGACCATCGGCTGGTCGTCGGGGATGGTCAGGTCGTAGGCGATGGTGGAGACGAGGTCCCCGCCGATCCCGTAACAGGGTTCGAAGTGGAAGGACTGGCGAAAGGTCAGCTTGGCCTTGCTGATGAGCGAGGGCGCGGTGGCGAGGTTCTGGACCGTGATGTCCACGTGTGCCCCGCGGAGGTCGTCGGACTTCTCCTTGACTTCCCCCTGCGTCTGCCCGCCCTTCAGGCCGCCCCGGATCTCGGCACTCACCAGGGCGACCTTGAGGTCGGCCTTCAGCTCCGGTCCGCTCTGCGCCGCCTTCGCGCCGTCCTGGGTGGCCTTGACGTTGTCCAGCTCGGTCCGGTGGTCCACCCACCAGGTCACCGCCGCCCAGAGCGCGCCCGCCGTGACGGCCAGGATGGCGAGGTAGCCGCCGACCAGCTCCAACCAGCCCTGCGTCCGCTGCCGGTTCTCGGAGCGGTGTGCGTCGGCGAAGCGGCGCAGCAGCCGGCGGGCTAATCGCGGAGCCGGCGGCTCCGGCGGCTCCGGCGGGGGAGAGGGGTTGCCGTCCGGGGGCGGCGAGGGGGTTCCGGTCGGCGGGACGGGGCTGTCGGAGGACACGGCTTGAGCTCCTGGGGGTCGCGCCGGGCGGGCGAGCCCACGGCGCACGGGCCCGCCCGGGCCGGCTTCCGGTACGGAGAATGCAGAAGGATAACGACCCACGGAGCGTTTGTTGACGCCCTCAGCGCGCCCAACTCCCGCTTGGCGCAGCCCGATCGGTGCCGGACGTAGCGTTCGTGCATGCCACTCCCCGGTATCGAAGCATCGGCCGCCGAGCACGCCCTCGGCCCCGCCTTCCACCCCGAGGGGCTCGGCCCGGCCGCCCTGCTGCGGGCGGCTGGGTGCCGTTGGCGAGAGGGCGCGGCCCTGGGCCTGGTAGCGGTTCCGATTACGCCGCCGCCGGGCCGCGGGCGGCGGTACCGGCCGATGGTCCGGGCAGGGACGGCCGGGCGGCGGACCTATGCGATGAGGGAGGCCGCAGGCGCAGAGGTGCGACCGCCCCGCCGGGGTGCCGGGCGCGCCCGGATTCGGTGCGGAGGTGCCGCTCGGTCGGGATCCGCGTGGTGGCCGTGGGTCCTGGCCGGCCGGGGGCGGGCCGGTCGGCCAGGACACCGTTGCGCGCTGGGGCGTTACTTCGGCATCAGGACCGTGTCGATGATGTGGACCGTGGCGTTCGCGGTCTGGACGTTGCCGCACACCACGCCCGCCGCGCCGTTGACCCGGTACGCGGATCCGGAACCCGAAGTGGTGACCATGCCCTTCTGCAGGGTCGGGAAGGAGCCGTTCGCGAGCTGCTCGGGCTCCAGCCGCCGGCCCACGACGTGGTACGTGAGGACCTTCGTCAGGGCGGCCTTGTCCGCGAGGAGCTTGTCCAGGTCGGCCTTCGGGATCTTCGCGAAGGCGTCGTTCGTGGGCGCGAAGACCGTGATGTCCTTGGCGTTGTTGAGCGTGTCCACCAGCCCGGCCTGCTTCACCGCGGAGACCAGCGTGGACAGCGCCGGGTTGTTGGAGGCCGCCGTGGCGACGGGGTCCTTCGCCATGCCCGCGAACGAACCGGCCCCGTTCTTCGGCACCGAGGCGCAGGCCGGCCCGAACGGCTGGGCTGAGCCGGCCGCACCCGCCGCATCCGCCGCCCCGTTCGCCGCGGCCGGCGGCGCCTGGGCGCCGGCCGCGTCCGGGGCCGCCGCCGCGGGGTCGGCGGCAGCGGCGGAGTCACTGTCGTAGTCGGAGCAGGCGGCCAGCGAGAACGGCAGGACGGCGGCCGTGGCGAGGGCGAGCGCGGTACGGCGGATCCGGAGGGTGGTGGTGGTCTTCGACATCGGTTTCTCCTCAGTGGGTGTGGCGTGGCGTGGCGTGGTGTGGGTGTGGGTGTGGGTGTGGTCGGTGCGGTGGGTTCAGGTGACCGTGACGAAGACGGTGTGGTGGCCGCTCGCCCCGTCCGGGACGGTTCCGGCGCGTTCCTCGGGTTGGACCCGGCCGGTGCCGTCGGTCGCCCGGACGGTGAGGGTGTGGCCGCCGGGTTCGGCCGGCCAGGGGAAGGACCAGTGCCGCCAGGTGTCGGCCGTGTCTGCCGCGGCCAGCTCCGCGGCCTGCCAGGGCCCGTCGTCGACGCGGACCTCGACGCGCTCGATGCCCCGGCGCTGCGCCCACGCCACCCCGGCGACGACGACGGGGCCGGCGGCCGGACGGGCGAACGGCCTGGGGGTGTCGATGCGCGTCTGCGTCTTGACCGGCGCCCGCCTCGCCCAACCGCGCTTGACCCAGTACGGGTCGTACGCGTCGAACGTGGTCAGTTCGATCTCGGTGATCCACTTGCAGGCGGAGACGTACCCGTACAGCCCGGGCACGACCATCCGCGCGGGAAAGCCGTGCGCGAAGGGCAGCGGCTCGCCGTTCATGCCGACCGCGAGCAGCGCGTCGCGGCCGTCCATGACGTCCTCGACCGGCGAGCCGAAGGTCATCCCGTCGACCGATCGCGCCACCAGCTGGTCGGCCGGGCCGCCCCGTGACGGCGGCTCCACCCCGGCCTCGCGCAGCAGTTCGGCGAGGGGGACGCCGAGCCAGCGGGCGGTGCCGGCGTACGGGCCGCCCACCTCGTTGGACACGCAGGTCAAGGTGATGTCCCGCTCGACGAGGGGCCGAACGAGGAGCTCTTGGTACGTGTACGTGCGCGGGCGGGCCACGCCCTTGCCGCGGATGCGCAGCCGCCACGCGCCCGCGTCGACCCTCGGCACGACCAGGGCGGTGTCGACGCGGTAGAAGTCCCCGGTCGGGGTGGTGAAGGGGCTGATGCCGGGCACCTTCAGCTCGGCTCCGGCCGGCCGTGCGGGTGCCGGCGACGCCGGGCCGGGCAGGACGACCGCGGCCCGGGAGGCGGCGGCGCCCCGGCCGCGCCGGCCCGCGAGGACCCGCCCGGCGGCGCCCGCCCCGGTGGCGGCGGCCGCGGTGCCGAGGGCGCCGGCCAGGAAGCCGCGCCGGCTCCACCGGCCGCCGGCCGCCCGTACCCCGGCCGCCGACGCGGCAGCTCGGGCGGACGGGTCGGCCGGGGCTGCCGACCGGGCC
>NZ_JBEYXK010000174.1:0-8221 GCF_040645035.1 Streptomyces sp. NPDC046876
GGCATGTTCGAGCTGACCGGCCTGCCGCCGGCCCCCCGCGGCGTCCCGCAGATCGAGGTCTCCTTCGACATCGACGCGAACGGCATCATGCACGTGACCGCCAAGGACCTCGGCACGGGCAAGGAGCAGAAGATGACCGTCACCGGCGGCTCTTCGCTCGGCAAGGACGAGGTCAACCGCATGCGCGAGGAGGCCGAGCAGTACGCGGAGGAGGACCAGCGCCGCCGCGAGGCCGCCGAGACCCGCAACCAGGCCGAGCAGCTCGTGTACCAGACGGAGAAGTTCGTCAAGGACAACGAGGACAAGGTCCCGGCCGAGGTCAAGACCGAGGTCGAGTCCGCCGTCGCCGAGCTGAAGGAGAAGCTCAAGGGCGAGGACACGGCCGAGATCCGCACCGCGACCGAGAAGGTCGCCGCGGTCAGCCAGAAGCTCGGCCAGGCGATCTACGCGGACGCCCAGGCCGCCCAGGCCGCCGGCGGTGCCGGTGAGGCGGGCGCGGGCCAGGCCAAGGCCGAGGACGACGTCGTCGACGCCGAGATCGTCGACGACGAGAAGCCGAAGGGCGCGCACTGATGTCGGAGGAGACCGCGGGTTTCGACGAGAAGCCCGAAGTCCCCGACGGCGCCACCCCTGACGACGCCGCCGAGCCGAAGACCGCCGACTCCTCCTCCGAGGAGGCGGCGGCCCCGGCCGGGGACTCCGGAGCAAAGTCCGCCAAGTCCGACCGGTCCGCCGAGGACACGGCCGTGCTGGCGCAGCTGGACCAGGCCCGTACGGCGCTCGCCGAGCGCACCGGGGACCTCCAGCGACTCCAGGCGGAGTACCAGAACTACCGCCGCCGGGTGGAGCGGGACCGGGTCGCCGTCAAGGAGATCGCGGTCGCGAACCTCCTGACGGAGCTGCTCCCGACGCTGGACGACATCGGCCGGGCGCGGGACCATGGCGAGCTGGTCGGCGGCTTCAAGTCGGTGGCCGAATCGCTGGAGACCGCCGCCGCCAAGATGGGGCTGCAGCAGTTCGGCAAGGAGGGCGAGCCCTTCGACCCGACGATCCACGAGGCCCTGATGCACTCGTATGCGCCGGACGTCACCGAGACGACCTGCGTGGCGATCCTGCAGCCGGGGTACCGGATCGGCGAGCGGACGATCCGCCCCGCGCGGGTCGCGGTGGCCGAGCCCCAGCCGGGCGCGGCCCCGAAGTCCCCGGGTTCCGATTCGGCGGTCGCGGAAGGCGACACGCCGTCGGACAAGGACGCGGATGCAGCCGACAAGGGCTGACGTCCGCAGGATCGAGCACGTGGGCGCACGGGAGGAGGGACACCGGGGATGAGCACGAAGGACTTCGTCGAGAAGGACTACTACAAGGTCCTCGGTGTCCCCAAGGACGCCACCGAGGCAGAGATCAAGAAGGCGTACCGGAAGCTCGCGCGCGAGTTCCACCCGGACGCCAACAAGGGCGACGCCGCGGCCGAGGAGCGCTTCAAGGAGATCTCCGAGGCGAACGACATCCTCGGCGACGCCAAGAAGCGCAAGGAGTACGACGATGCCCGCGCGCTGTTCGGGAACGGCGGCTTCCGCCCCGGTCCCGGCGCGGGCGGCTCGTTCAACTTCGACCTGGGCGACCTCTTCGGGGGTGCCCAGGGCGGCGGTGCGGGCGGCGGCTTCGGCGGCGGCCTGGGCGATGTGTTCGGCGGCCTGTTCAACCGGGCCGGCGGCGGTGCGGGCACCCGCACCCAGCCGCGCCGCGGCCAGGACGTCGAGTCGGAGGTCACCCTCTCCTTCGCGGAGGCGGTGGACGGGGCCACGGTCCCGCTGCGGATGTCCTCCCAGGCGCCCTGCAAGGCCTGTTCGGGCACCGGCGACAAGAACGGCACGCCCCGGGTGTGCCCGACCTGCGTCGGCACCGGCCAGGTATCGCGCGGCAGCGGCGGCGGCTTCTCGCTGACCGACCCCTGCGCGGACTGCAAGGGCCGCGGCCTGATCGCGGAGAACCCCTGCGAGGTGTGCAAGGGCAGCGGGCGCGCCAAGTCCTCCCGCACCATGCAGGTCCGGATCCCGGCGGGCGTCTCCGACGGCCAGCGGATCCGGCTGCGCGGCAAGGGGGCGCCGGGCGAGCGCGGCGGCCCCGCGGGCGACCTGTACGTGGTGGTCCATGTGGGCAGCCACCCGGTGTTCGGCCGCAAGGACGACAACCTGACGGTGACCGTCCCCGTGACGATCGCCGAGGCGGCCCTGGGCGCCGACATCAAGGTCCCGACCCTGGGCGGCCCGCCGGTGACGCTGAAGCTGCCCCCGGGCACCCCCACGGGCCGCACCATGCGGGCCCGCGGCAAGGGCGCGGTCCGCAAGGACGGCACCCGGGGCGACCTGCTGGTGACGGTGGAGGTTGCGGTTCCGAGCCCGTCGGTCCTGACGGACAAGGCCCGCGAGGCACTGGAGATGTACCGCGACGCGACGGAGTCCGACGACCCGCGTGCTGCGCTGTTCGAGTCCGCGAAGGGAGCATGACATGGACGGCCGCCGACGACAGTCCCGGTTCGGGGGCGGAGGATACGAGCTCACCGACGAGACCCCGGTCTACGTGATCTCGGTGGCCGCCCAGCTCTCGGGCCTGCACCCGCAGACCCTGCGTCAGTACGACCGCCTCGGCCTGGTCTCCCCGGACCGCACGGCCGGGCGCGGCCGGCGCTATTCGGCCCGGGACATCGAACTGCTCCGCACGGTGCAGGCGCTGTCCCAGGACGAGGGCATCAATCTGGCGGGGATCAAGCGGATCATCGAGCTGCAGAACCAGGTCGAGGCGCTCCAGCAGCGCGTCGCCGAGCTCTCGGCGGCGGTGGACGGGGCGGCGGCCGTGCTCCAGCAGCGCGAGGCCCAGGTGCACGCCTCGTACCGGAGGGACCTGGTCAAGTACCAGCCGCCGGTGCAGGGCAACGCACTGGTCGTCTGGCGGCCCGCCCCGAAGCGTCAGGGCGACTAGTTCCGGCCAGACGCGGACCGCGCGCAGAACGGCCACAGGCCGTGCGAAGGCCCCGCCCGGGAACCCGGGCGGGGCCTTCGCACGTTCTCCTGCGCCTTCTGGTCCGACCGGCCTCAGTCGGCCGCCGTGTCGTCGTCCAGGATCCCCGACCGGGCGATGAGGAAGCCGAGTTGGGCCCGGCTGCCGCTGCCGAGCGTGCTGGCGAGCTTGGCGATGTGGGCGCGGCAGGTGCGTACGTTCATGCCCAGCCGGCGGGCTATGGCCTCGTCCACGTGCCCCTCGACGAGGAGTTGGGCGATGGAGCGCTGCACGCCCGAGATCCCGCCGCGGGTGGGCTGGTAGGTGACCTCCTCCTGCAGCGGCACGGCGCGGTGCCACAGCTGCTCGAACACCTTGATGAGGTAGTCCACGAGCCCCGGGTGGCGCAGTTCCAGGGCGACCTGGCGGTCGTCGCTGGCCGGGATGAAGGCGACGGTGCGGTCGAAGATGATGAGCCGCTCGAACAGCTCCTCCAGCGTGCGGACTTCGACCTTGCCGGCCTTGAGGATGTCGACGTACGCGAGCGTGCCGCGGCTGTGGCGGACGGTGTGCTGGTAGAGGGTCCGGATCCGGACACCGCGGTCGGTCAGCGGCTGGTCGCGCTCCAGGGCTTCCGTAAGCTCCAGGCTGGGGCGGGCGCCGCCGGGCTGGATGGTGAGCATCTCGGTGTGGCACTCGGCGGTGGCGAGGTTGAGGGCCGCGTTGATGGGGTCGAAGCCCTCCAGCACCGTGATGGCGTGGGTGCTGGCCGGAGTCTGTGCACTGATGGCGAGAAACGGCTCGAACGCCTCGGACAGTTCGAGAGAATCGCGGTGCCGCTCGCGGATCTCGCGTTCGATCGGATGCAGCCGCTGTGCGAGGGCGACCGCCGGTGGAACCGGACGGAGTGAATTGACGTCATCAGGATCCGGCTGCAGCAGGGCCAGATCGAGCAGGCAAGGCGCCGTTTTCACGTCCCCACGTGCAATGCGACCGGTCCGCAGCGCGCTGGTGTAGAGCCGCGCCCCCTCACTGCACAGGTCGGTGACCGAGTGGGGATGTGTCGCTTTTGTTGTGTTTATGGTCAAATCTCCACCCCCCAGGGTCCTGAACATGCAAGAACATGATGCATCGTCCCTGTGGCAGCGACGTGCCTGAATGAGCCATCGTCTGACAGGCGGGGGAGAGGATTTCATCAAGTGAGGACGAAGCCGACCATGAACAAGAGAATGCTTCGCTCGGCGCTTGCCACCGTCATCTTCTCGGCTGTGGCCGGTCTGGGACTTGCCGGAGCCACTCTGGGGGGCGCCGGAGGGGGTGCCGCGGACACCCAGGCGGCTCCGCTGGAGGACAGCGGATGGCGTGCGGCCCCGCTGGACAGCGGATGGCGCGCGGCGCCGCTGGAGGACAGCGGTTGGCGTGAGGCCCCGCTGGACAGCGGTTGGCGCTCCGCCCCCGTCGATGCCGATTCCGCCACCTCTGCTGCGGAGAGCGCGGCATGACCCCCGACGACCGCGGTTTCCGCCGCGAAATGGCTTCCGCTTACCGCTCCGGCTGGCAGTTCATCGACCTCGCCACGGCCATCCCCCAGGTCGGCGACTCGCTGATGGTCACCTTGTTCGGCCAGCCGATCGTCATCACGCGCGAGGAGGACGAGGACGTGCGGGCGTACCGCTGCCTGCGCCGCCCCCGCGGCGCGCCGCAGCCGGTCCGCTGCGAGGTGCGCTACGGCATGGTCTTCGTCAACCTCGATCAGCGCGACCACCAGCTCTTCGAACCCGATATCACCACCGCCACCCCCCGCAGTGCCTGAAGCGATTCCCCCGTCGTTGCAGATCGCTCCAGGTGCTTCCCCCACACAACGGCGCCGTCGTGGACCTGACCACGATGGCGCCGTTGTGATGTCCGCGTCCAGTATTCGAACCGGACAAAGGTGAAGGCTGAACGGCCTTTCGGGTTGGACGGCCTTTCGAGCTGAGACGGCCTTTCAGGCCCGCCCCATCGCCCGGTCCAGGGCGATCTCGATGACCACCCGGTCCGGGTTGGGCGAGGGCATCCGCCCGTACCGCTCCGCGTAGCGCGCCACCGCGTCGGCGACCGCCGCCTCGTCGGTACGGATCACCGCGCGCCCCTCCAGGGTCGCCCAGCGCTTGCCCTCCATCTGGCACACCGCGACCCGCGCCGCGCCCGGGGCCGTCCCCTGCGCCGCGAGCACGTTGCGGACCTTCTTGCTGTGCTTGTTGCTGATCACCCGCGCGATCCCGGCCTCCGGGTCGTACGTCACGCCGACCGGCACGACGTGCGGGGTGCCGTCCGGGCGCGGCGTGGTCAGGGTGCAGACGTGCCGCTCCCGCCAGAAGGCGAGGTACTCGGGCGTCGGATGGAGTACGTCATGGGACATGCGCAGAGCGTACGACTCCTGCCTTGAGTGGAATAGACTCAACTTTGCGCACGTTGACCGTGTCAGAGTCATCAGAGTGATCGGTATCGGGCTGCACCCGAGAGGAGAAGTCGCACGTGGACGCCGAGCTGACCAACAAGAGCCGGGAAGCGCTGAACGCCGCCACCAGCCGCGCCGTCAAGGACGGCCACGCGGACCTGACCCCGGCCCACCTGCTGCTGGCCCTGCTCGCCGGCCAGGACAACGAGAACCTCACCGACCTGCTCGCCGCCACCGACGCCGACCAGGTCGTCGTCCGCACCGGCGCGGAGAAGCTGCTCGCCGCCCTGCCCAGTGCCACCGGCTCCACGGTGGCGCCCCCGCAGGCCACCCGCGACCTGCTCGCCGTCCTCGCCGAGGCCGACCGGCAGGCCGGGGAGCTCGGCGACGAGTACCTCTCCACCGAACACCTCCTCATCGCGATCGCCGCCAAGGGCGGCGCCGCCGGTGAGGTCCTTTCCGCCCAGGGCGCGACGGCGAAGAAGCTGCTGGACGCCTTCCGAGACGCACGAGGAGGACGGCGGGTGACCACCCCCGACCCCGAGGGCCAGTACAAGGCCCTGGAGAAGTTCGGCACGGACTTCACGGCCGCCGCGCGCGAGGGCCGGCTCGACCCGGTCATCGGCCGCGACCAGGAGATCCGCCGCGTGGTGCAGGTGCTGTCGCGCCGCACCAAGAACAACCCGGTCCTCATCGGCGAGCCCGGCGTCGGCAAGACCGCCGTCGTCGAGGGCCTGGCCCAGCGCATCGTCAAGGGCGACGTCCCGGAGTCCCTGAAGAACAAGCGCCTGGTCTCCCTCGACCTCGGCGCGATGGTCGCGGGCGCCAAGTACCGCGGCGAGTTCGAGGAGCGCCTCAAGGCCGTCCTCGCGGAGATCAAGTCCAGCGACGGCCAGATCATCACCTTCATCGACGAGCTGCACACCGTCGTCGGCGCGGGCGCCGGCGGCGACTCCGCCATGGACGCCGGCAACATGCTCAAGCCGATGCTGGCCCGCGGCGAGCTGCGCATGGTCGGCGCGACCACCCTCGACGAGTACCGCGAGCGGATCGAGAAGGACCCCGCCCTGGAGCGCCGGTTCCAGCAGGTCCTGGTCGCCGAGCCCACCGTCGAGGACACCATCGCCATCCTCCGCGGCCTCAAGGGCCGCTACGAGGCCCACCACAAGGTGCAGATCAACGACAGCGCCCTGGTGGCCGCGGCGACCCTCTCCGACCGCTACATCACCTCCCGCTTCCTGCCCGACAAGGCCATCGACCTCGTCGACGAGGCAGCGTCCCGGCTCCGCATGGAGATCGACTCCTCCCCGCTGGAGATCGACGAGCTGCAGCGCTCCGTCGACCGCCTGCGCATGGAGGAGCTGGCGCTGAAGAACGAGTCGGACCCGGCCTCCATCGAGCGCCTGGAGAAGCTCCGCAAGGACCTCGCCGACAAGGAGGAGGACCTGCGCGGCCTGACCGCCCGCTGGGAGAAGGAGAAGCAGTCCCTCAACCGCGTCGGCGAGCTCAAGGAGCGCCTGGACGACCTGCGCGGCCAGGCCGAGCGCGCCCAGCGCGACGGCGACTTCGACACCGCCTCCAAGCTGCTCTACGGGGAGATCCCGGCCCTGGAGCGGGAGCTCGCCGAGGCCACCGAGGCCGAGGCCGCGGTCGAGGCGTCCAAGGACACCATGGTCAAGGAGGAGGTCGGACCC
This sequence comes from Streptomyces sp. NPDC046876, assembly GCF_040645035.1. Classification (NCBI taxonomy): domain Bacteria; kingdom Bacillati; phylum Actinomycetota; class Actinomycetes; order Kitasatosporales; family Streptomycetaceae; genus Streptomyces; species Streptomyces sp. NPDC046876. Next base: position 7,132 of record NZ_JBEYXK010000174.1, read on the forward strand.
GACGACATCGCCGACGTCGTCGGCGCCTGGACCGGTATCCCCGCCGGCCGGCTCCTGGAGGGCGAGACGCAGAAGCTGCTGCGCATGGAGGCCGAGCTGGGCCGGCGCCTGATCGGCCAGGGCGAGGCCGTCCGCGCCGTCTCCGACGCCGTGCGCCGCACCCGCGCCGGGATCGCCGACCCCGACCGGCCGACCGGCTCGTTCCTCTTCCTCGGCCCCACCGGCGTCGGCAAGACCGAGCTGGCCAAGGCCCTCGCCGACTTCCTCTTCGACGACGAGCGGGCCATGGTCCGCATCGACATGTCGGAGTACTCCGAGAAGCACAGCGTGGCCCGCCTGGTCGGTGCCCCGCCCGGCTACGTCGGCTACGAGGAGGGCGGCCAGCTCACCGAGGCCGTCCGCCGCCGCCCGTACTCGGTCGTCCTCCTGGACGAGGTCGAGAAGGCCCACCCCGAGGTCTTCGACATCCTGCTCCAGGTCCTCGACGACGGCCGCCTCACCGACGGCCAGGGCCGTACGGTCGATTTCCGCAACACGATCCTGATCCTCACCTCGAACCTGGGCAGCCAGTTCCTGATGGACCCGGTGACCTCGGAGCAGGACAAGCGCGACCGCGTCCTGGAAGTCGTCCGCGCCTCCTTCAAGCCGGAGTTCCTCAACCGGCTCGACGACCTGGTGGTCTTCTCCGCCCTGACCAAGGACGAGCTGGCCCACATCGCCGAGCTCCAGGTGGGCCGCCTGGCCCGGCGCCTGGCCGAGCGCCGCCTCACCCTGGACGTCACGCCCGACGCCCTGGCCTGGCTGGCCGACAAGGGCAACGACCCCGCGTACGGTGCGCGGCCGCTGCGCCGCCTGATCCAGACGGCCGTCGGCGACCGCCTCGCCAAGGAGATCCTGGCCGGCGAGGTCCGCGACGGCGACACCGTCCGGGTCGACGTGGCCGGCGACGACCTCCTGGTCGGCAAGGCCCTGTAGCCCCGGCCCGTGCCCGGCCCCGCAGCCGCCGGCCCTGCCCCCGCAGGGGCGGGGGCTGTCCGCCCCGTGCCGGTCGCACCTGTTGGGGGGGTCACGGGGTTGGTGCCAGGGGGGT
>NZ_JBEYXK010000175.1:0-8146 GCF_040645035.1 Streptomyces sp. NPDC046876
CAGCCGTGGTGGTCCAGGAGCCCCGTCTGGGCATGGGATGAGTGGAGATGGCGGGAATCGAACCCGCTTCGAGAGCCACCGTCGACCTGCACTGCTTCTGCTATCCCAGGTCAGGCGCGGACAGCTGGGGACTGGCGCGGACGCAACAGCACCAGACGAACGTCCTCGTGCTCCCAACGGGAGCACCGATGATCTTGATTGGTGCGACGGGGCCGGCCTCGACGTTCACTCGTACCACGTGATGCGGCAGACGTAGACACACTCGTGCCGGGGGACGACGAGAAAGCTGATGAAGCCACGTCAACCGAGAATGTCGAACTCACGCAGGCCACCCGATTTTCCGGTGGGCCGACCGACGGTTTCGGCATCACGGCCCAGTACCGACAATTCGGTGGCGATACGCTCGACTTCCGCGATCACGCCGGGCGGCAGGCCGCCGGTCACGTGGGCATGGTCGTCGGCGTTGTAGTCCCAGGTCCAGTTACTCACAGGCCGATCTCGGCCTCTGCCTTGTCGAGGATCTGCTGGATCTCCGCCAGCGCGGACGCCGGATCGTCCGTCCCCTCCTCGATCAGCCGCTCCAGGGCGTGTAGGCGTGCCGCCGTGCGGGGATGGCGTTCGATCTCCACGAAAACGGCCCAGGAGTGAATGAAGGCTCTCAACGGGGCCAGGGATTGCGTCTGCTGGGCACTCGTCGTGGCCTCGAAGAGGTGCTGGGTCAAGTCGGGCACGCGGCTGGGAGCGATCTTCGCGACAGCCTCGCGGAGGGCAGCGGGCGTACGATCCGGCATGGGGATCAGGGGCCCGCTCCCGGCGGCGATCGGCGTACTCACGTGTCCTCCTCGGTCAGGCTCCACTCGGGAGTAGATCCCACGCTACCGCCGCGCCCGCCATCACGCGGAAGCTTCGGTCATGACGAAGGCCCCGCCGCCCCGGAGGGCGGCGGGGCCTTGGCCCACATGGGATGAGTGGAGATGGCGGGAATCGAACCCGCGTCCAACGGTGCAGAACCAGGGCTTCTCCGAGCGCAGTCCGCTTCGATTTTCTCGGCCCCGGAGATCACGCGGACAAGTCTCCGACGGGCTCAGTCACTGTTTGATTTCCCTCCAGCCCCCGTGACCGGGGTTAGAGGTTTAGATGCCTAGCTGACGCCAGGATCCGGGTCGGCATCACGCCCGGGCTGACGCTCCTCACAGAGGCTTCGTTTGTTTCGCTGTTATTAGGCAGCGAGGGCGAAGCGGGAGTTATCGCTCTTGGTGTTGGCGATTATTTTTTGCGACATGTGGTTAGCGAGATCATTGCCGCTTCCTCGGCTCGCTTCCCCTGCCTCGACATCCGCTGTCGAAACCGATCATCCCCATGTTGATTTTTCAAAACGTGCGCCTACCCCCGTAGGGGCGGTGCAGGCCCCATGGTACGCGAAGTGGACCACTGCGTGCCAGGAGATTAACCCTCGCCGCGCTGGCGCCGCCGGGCGGCCGCGATGGCGCGGTTCGTCTCGCGGGTGTCCTGCTTCTCGCGCAGGGCCTGCCGCTTGTCGTACTCCTTCTTGCCCTTCGCCAGCCCGATCTCGACCTTCGCCCGGCCGTCCTTGAAGTACAGGGCGAGCGGGACGACGGTGTGGCCGGTCTCCTGGGCCTTCGACTCCAGCTTGTCGATCTCCTCGCGGTGCATGAGGAGCTTGCGCTTGCGACGGGCGCTGTGGTTGGTCCAGGTGCCCTGGCTGTACTCCGGCACGTGCACGTTGTACATCCAGGCCTCTCGGCCCTCCACGGACACGAAGCCGTCGACGAGCGAGGCACGGCCCTGGCGCAGGGACTTGACCTCGGTGCCGGTGAGCACGATCCCGCACTCGTAGGTGTCGAGGATCGTGTAGTCGTGCCGCGCCTTCTTGTTCTGGGCGATCAGCTTGCGCCCTTTTTCCTTAGCCATAGTGCGGTCATTTTCGCACTACGGGCCCACCCCGAGGCCACCCAATACCGTGCGCGCCCGCTCCTCGGCGCCGTCGGCCGCGGCGAGGTCGGGGGTGATGCCGCTGCCGTCGAGGCTGCGGCCGGCCGGCGTGCGGTACGTGCCCACCGTCAGCTCGGCCACCGAGCCGTCCGGGAGCTCGGTCGGCATCTGCACCGAGCCCTTGCCGAAGGTCCGCGTACCGACCGCGACGGCGCGGCCGCGGTCCTGCAGGGCGCCCGTGACCAGCTCGGCGGCGCTCATCGTGCCGCCGTCGACCAAGGTGACCAGGGGGCGGGCGGTGTCCCCGCCGCGGGCGGCGTACAGGGCGCGCTCGGCGCCGCGGACGTCGTACGTGCCCACGAGCCCGCCGTCGAGGAAGGCGGAGGCGGCCGTCACGGCCTCGGTGACCAGCCCGCCCGGGTTGCCGCGCAGGTCGAGCATGACCCCGGCGCCCGGCGGGGCGGACCGGACGGCGGCCCGGACCCGCTCGCCGGAGCCGCGGGTGAAGGAGGCGACCTTGATGACGGTGATCCCGCCGGGCAGCTCCCGTACGGTCACGGGGTCGGTGTGCAGCTGCTCGCGGCGCAGGGTCTCGGTGAGCTCCTCGGGACCCCCGGCGCCGTCCCGGCCCAGCCGCAGCACGACCGGGGTGCCGGCCTCGCCGCGCAGCAGGGCGACGACCTCGGTGACGCCGAGGCCGGTCACGGTGCGGCCGTCGACGCCGAGCAGCCGGTCCCCGGCGCGCAGGCCGGCGCGGGCCGCGGGGCTGTCGGGCTGGACCTTGGTGATCGCGACGGAGCCGTCGCGGCGGCGCTCGGGCCAGAGCCCGACGCCGGTCCAGCGGCCGTCGAGGTCGTCGGTGAAGGCGGCGTACTCGCCCTGGTCGTAGACGACGCCCCAGCGGTCGCCGCTGCGGCTGACGACGTCCTGGGCGGCCTTCTTGCCGGACTTGCCCTCGGCGACGGCCTCGGCGGCGGCGCGGGCGACGGCCTCCCGGTCGGCGGTCCCGGCCGCCCCTTCGGGGCCGGTCCCCGGCCCGGATCCGGAGGACGTTAAGCCGGCACCGGCCGCGGTGCCCGTGGCGTCCGCGCGGTCCCAGCAGCCGAGCCCCGCGGCGGCGGTGACGGCCGTGACGAACGCCAACGTCAAAGCGGCCCCGCGACGCTTGTCGCGGGGCCGGAGACAGAGGGCGGGAAGACGCGGCATGGCTGCGAGTCTAGGACAAGCGCCGTTGCGGTACGGGGGGTTGGGCAGAGCTCACACGGGGCGCTCGTCACACCTTCAGGTACTTGCGCAAAGCGACGAACGCCGCCAGCGACGGCATCAGCACGCCGATGACCAGGACCAGCGGCAGCTTCGTCAACACCGAGTCCCAGCCGATGAAGTTGATCAGCTCCATCTTCGTGCGCAGCGAGGCGCCGTGGTCGATGACGAAGTACTGGCCGGCGCCGAGCATCAGGCAGGCGAAGACGGCGCCGATGAGCCCGGCGAAGGCGGCCTCCATGATGAACGGCACCTGGATGTAGAAGCTGGACGCGCCGACCAGCCGCATGATCCCGGTTTCCCGCCGACGGCTGAAGGCGGAGACGCGCACCGTGTTGACGATCAGCAGCAGCGCCACGATCAGCATGATCATCATGATGCCGAGGGCCGCCCAGTTGAGGTAGCCGAGCATCTGGAAGAGGTTGTCCAGCTCGGTGTGCTGGTCGGCCACGGACTGGACGCCGTCGCGGCCCGCGAAGGCCGTGGTGATGACCTTGTACTTCTCGGGCTGCTTGAGCTTCACCCGGAAGGAGTCGGGCATCTGGTCCGGGGTGATCACCGAGGCGAGCGCGGTGTGCCCGAAGCGCTCCTTGTAGTGCTTGTAGGCCTCGTCGGAGGACTCGTAGTGGACCGTCTGGACCAGGTCCATCTTCTTCAGGTCGGTCTCGATCTGCTGCTTCTGCTCGGGGGTCACCGCCCCCTTGGCGCAGGCCTTGCTGCCGGTCTCGCTCTGGTCCTCCGCGTCGCTCTTGTTGCAGAGGTAGATCGAGACGTTGACCTTGTCGTACCAGTAGCCCTTCATCGCGCTCACCTGGTCGCGCATGAGCAGGGAGCCGCCGAACAGGGCCAGCGAGAGGGCCACGGAGATGATGACCGCGAAGGTCATGGTGAGATTGCGGCGGAGACCGACGCCGATCTCCGACATGACGAACTGGGCGCGCATGACGTCTGGGTGGGCCTTTCAGTGCTGGTAGCCGTAGACGCCGCGCGACTGGTCGCGTACGAGACGGCCCTGTTCGAGTTCGATGACGCGCTTGCGCATCTGGTCCACGATCTGCTGGTCGTGCGTGGCCATGATCACGGTGGTGCCGGTCCGGTTGATCCGGTCCAGCAGCTTCATGATGCCGACGGAGGTCTGCGGGTCGAGGTTGCCGGTGGGCTCGTCCGCGATCAGCAGGGCCGGGCGGTTGACGAAGGCGCGGGCGATGGCCACGCGCTGCTGCTCACCGCCGGAGAGCTCGCCGGGCATGCGGTCCTCCTTGCCGCCGAGGCCCACCAGCTCCAGGACCTGCGGGACGGCCTTGCGGATCTCGCCGCGCGGCTTGCCGATGACCTCCTGGGCGAAGGCGACGTTCTCCGCCACCGTCTTGTTGGGCAGCAGGCGGAAGTCCTGGAAGACGGTGCCGAGCTGGCGCCGCATCTGCGGGACCTTCCAGTTGGAGAGCTTGCCGAGGTCCTTGCCCAGGACGTGGACCTGGCCGTGGCTGGCCCGCTCCTCGCGCAGCACCAGCCGCAGGAAGGTGGACTTGCCGGAGCCGGAGGAGCCGACCAGGAAGACGAACTCCCCCTTCGCGATCTCCAGGGAGACATCTCTGAGCGCGGGGCGGTTCTGCTTCGGGTAGGACTTGGAGACGTTGTCGAATCGGATCACGGGTGCACCACGGTCGCCGGGAGTAGGTGTGCGTGACCATACGCGAACGGGCGCGGGGTGGGGACCCGCCGTCCGCAGTTGTCCGGTATATCCCCTGGCCGGGAACGGGCCTGCCCGCGTTTGCCCGGACGGGCCGCGCCGAATGTCGCCGGAGCTGGCACAGTGGTAGGGGGAACGGCAGTGTTCCCCCACGCGTTGTACAAGGGGACGAGAGGAGGAGAGCGCATGACATATGACCGGCTCGTGTGCGCGAACTGCGCCGCGCCCGTCAGTCAGGGCCGCTGCCCGGTGTGCCGGGCGAACCGGGAGCGCCTCCAGCAGGAGGGCCCCTTCGCAGGCCTGAATCCCATGGCGCTCATCGCGCTCCTGGTGGTCCTTGTGGCGGCGCTGGCCTTGGTGGCCCAGCACGCGGCATAGGCGGCGCAGGCGCCGGGCGCAGCAGGCGCGGGCTCGCCGCACGTCCCGATCATGTGCCGAAACGAGAGACGAAAGACACAACGGAAGACACGGAAAAAGACGACGAGGACGAAGAGCCGGGGCCCGGACACCTGAAGGTGTTCCGGGCCCCGCCACGTCAGGTCACGGTCGCGCTCAGGCGGCCGTCCCCTGCTCCGTCTTCTTGCGCCAGCGGATGCCGGCCTCGAGGAACCCGTCGATCTCGCCGTCCAGCACGGACTGCGGGTTGCCGACCTCGAACTCGGTGCGCAGGTCCTTGACCATCTGGTACGGGTGCAGCACGTAGGAGCGCATCTGGTTGCCCCAGGAGCTGCCGCCGTCGCCCTTGAGCGCGTCCATCTTGGCGCGCTCCTCCTGGCGCTGGCGCTCCAAGAGCTTGGCCTGGAGGACGTTCATGGCGCTGGCCTTGTTCTGGATCTGCGAGCGCTCGTTCTGGCAGGAGACCACGATGCCGGTCGGGATGTGCGTGATGCGCACCGCCGAGTCGGTGGTGTTGACGCCCTGGCCGCCGGGGCCGGAGGCCCGGTAGACGTCCACGCGCAGGTCGGACTCGTCGATCTCGACGTGGTCGCTGGTCTCGACGACCGGGAGCACCTCGACACCCGCGAAGGAGGTCTGGCGGCGGCCCTGGTTGTCGAAGGGCGAGATGCGCACCAGGCGGTGCGTGCCCTGCTCGACCGAGAGGGTGCCGTAGGCGTACGGGGCCTTGACGACGAAGGTCGTCGACTTGATGCCGGCCTCTTCCGCGTACGAGGTCTCGTACACCTCCGTGGAGTACCCGTGGCGCTCGGCCCAGCGCAGGTACATGCGCTGCAGGCGCTCCGCGAAGTCGGAGGCGTCCACGCCGCCGGCCTCGGCCCGGATGTTGACCAGCGCCTCGCGCTCGTCGTACTCGCCGGACAGGAGGGTGCGCACCTCCATCTCGTCCAGCGCCTTGCGGACCGAGACGAGCTCCGCCTCGGCCTCGGCGCGGGTGTCCGGGTCGTCCATCTCCTCGGCCAGCTCGAAGAGGACGGCGAGGTCGTCGATGCGGCCGCGCAGCGCCTCGGTCTTGCGGACCTCCGCCTGGAGGTGGGAAAGCCGGCTCGTGATCTTCTGGGCTGCCTCCGGGTCGTCCCACAGGGACGGGGCGGCGGCCTGCTCCTCGAGCACGGCGATGTCTGCCCTCAGCTTCTCGAGGTCCAGGACGGCCTCGATCGACCCCATGGTCGAGGAGAGGGACTTCAGCTCTTCGGAAACGTCGACGACTGCCACGGGTCCAGCGTAGCCGGTCCGCGGGCGGCACCGACCGGCCAGGCCGGTTCACCCGTTCTGATGTACGGCGATACGGGCGTACGCTCACGGTATGACTCTCCTCCTCGTCAAGCGCCGCCATGTGGACCACATGCGTGTCACGACGACGAGCTGTCTGCCGCCGGACCGATCTCAAGCCTGATCCACCCAGATCCGACTTGGTCCTGTACGCGGCTACCGCGGCCCCGGCGCCACCCCTGCCGGCCGGCCCTCCCCCTCCGCTGCCCCGACACCTTCCGGGGAACAGGACCCCGTGACATCCGAAACGGAGCCGTCATGCCGTCCGCGCACTCCCTCCCTGTCATCGATCTCTCCCAGGCCGACGACCCGACCCAGCGGGCCGATTTCCTGAAGAAGCTGCACGCCGCAGCTCGGGACACCGGCTTCCTGCACCTCACCGGGCACGGCATCACCGATGCGGAGAGCGCTCGCATACTCGACGTGACCAGGGCTTTCTTCGCCCTCCCGGAGGCCGACAGGCTCGCCGTCAGCAATCTGAACTCGCCGCACTTCCGCGGCTACACCCGCATCGGCCACGAGCTGACCGGCGGGGCGTCCGACTGGCGCGACCAGCTGGACGTGGGCGCCGAGCGGCCCGCGCCGGCCGTGGGGCCCGGCGACCCGCCGTACCTGTGGCTCGAAGGCCCCAACCAGTGGCCCGCGGCCCTGCCCGAGCTGCGGACCGTCGTGCTGGACTGGCAGTCCCGGCTGGCCCGGGTGGCCCACCGGCTGCTCCAGGAGCTGCTGACCTCCATCGGCGCCCCGCACGACTTCTTCGACGCCGCCTTCGCCGACCGGCCGCACCTGCACACCAAGCTGATCCGCTACCCCGGGTCCGCGCCGTCCGGCGCCGACCAGGGCGTCGGCGCGCACAAGGACTACGGGTTCCTGACCCTGCTGCTGCAGGACTCCGTGGGCGGGCTGCAGGTCGTGAAGGACGGCGGGTACCTGGACGTGCCGCCGATGCCGGGGGCGTTCGTGGTCAACCTCGGTGAGCTGCTTGAGATCGCCACCGAGGGGTATCTGGTGGCCACCGACCACCGGGTGGTCAGTCCGCCGGGAGCCGTGGAGCGGTTCTCCGTGCCGTTCTTCTACAACCCGCGGCTGGATGCGGTCGTGGACACGGTGCCGGGTGAGTACCTGCGGTCGGCGCCGGGCGTCGCCCACGACGCGTCGAACCCGCTGCACGCGGAGTACGGCCGGAACGAGCTGAAGGGCTGGGTCCGGGCCCACCCGGCGGTGGCCCGCCGCTGGCACCCGGAACTGGTCGCCGCCTGACCCCCGGCTCGGGGACCGCCTGCCGCTGCCGCTGCGCGGAGCGGTTCCCCACCCCGCCCCTTCTCCCCCAGCTACCGCTGGGAGGTGCCCCCAGAAACCGGGCTACGCCCGGACCCTTCAAAGATTTGGGGGCTCCGCCCCCGGACCCCCGCGCCTCAAACGCCGGCGAGGCTGGATAAATCCAGCCCGCGCGGCGTTTGAGCGCACCGGGCGCGAAGCGCCCCGAAACGGGTACCGGGCGGAGCACGATCC
>NZ_JBEYXK010000176.1:0-7737 GCF_040645035.1 Streptomyces sp. NPDC046876
GCTGGGGGGGGGGGGGGGGGGGGGGGGGGGGGGGGGGGGGGGGGGGGTGGGGGGGGGGGGGGGGGGGGGGGGGGGGGGGGGGGGGCCGGGGGGGGGGGGGGGGGGGGGGCCGCCCCGGGGGGGGGGGGGCCCCCCCCCCCCCCCCCCCCCCCCCGCCGCCGGATCAGGCGCTCGCGTCCCACGGGGCGAGCTGCGCCGGTGCGCCCGGGGCACGGACGACCTCCCACAGGCGGACCACGGCCGCCCGGTCCAGCGGGCCGTGGACGTGCGGGTAGCGGCCGCCCGATTCACCCTCCCGGCGGACTTCGGAGGTCAGGGCCCGTTCGTCGAGTTCGACGGCCAGGAGGGTTTCCGGTACGTCCCGGTAGTGCGCGTCCGCGATCTCGAGGGCCGTGGGGCGGTCGGCCGAGCAGTGCACGAACCCCTCAGAGCCCAGTGAGGGGGGTGCGTACGGGAGCTCGGGCGCGGCGGTCCAGTCGGAGAGCGGGACGATGTGGAAGATCATGCCGATCGTTCTACCGCAGCCGTGGCCGGGCGGCCGCGCGGCTGGCCGCTCCTGTGCCCTGTGCCCTGTGCCCCTCGCCCCTGCGACTCCACCGACTCCACCGCCCCGCGCCCCGTTGTTCCGGAATCCGGCGGTCCGTCCCATCTGACGGACCGCCGGGTCCGTGTCCGGCCGCGGCTGGCTACGCTGGCCCTGACCTGCCGATCTTTCCACCCCTGGAGCGTCCCGTGAGAACCGCCGTCGTCATCGGAACCGGACTGATCGGCACGTCCGCGGCGCTCGCCCTGTCCGCGCGCGGCATCGCCGTCCACCTCGCCGACCACGACCCGGCCCAGGCCCGTACGGCCGCCGCGCTCGGCGCGGGCACCGACGAGGCCCCCGACGGGCAGGTCGACCTCGCCGTCATCGCCGTGCCCCCCGCCCACGTGGCGGCGACGCTCGCCGACGCGATCGGGCGCGGCATCGCCCGCGCGTACGTGGACGTCGCCAGCGTCAAGGGCGGACCGCGCCGGGAGCTCGCCGCGCTCGGCGTGGACGCCACCGCGTACATCGGCACCCACCCGATGGCCGGCAAGGAGCGGTCCGGGCCGCTGGCCGCCACCGCGGACCTGTTCGAGGGCCGCCCCTGGGTGTTGACCCCGACCCGTGACACCGACCACGAGGTGCTCAACCTCGCCCTGGAGCTGGTCGCCCTCTGCAAGGCCGTCCCCGTGGTCATGGACGCCGACGCGCACGACCGCGCGGTGGCGCTCGTCTCGCACACCCCGCAGCTGGTGTCCAGCATGGTCGCGGCCCGCCTGGAGGAGGCCGACGAGACCGCCGTACGGCTGTGCGGGCAGGGGATCCGGGACGTGACCCGGATCGCCGCCTCCGATCCGCGAATGTGGGTGGAGATCCTCTCCGCGAACCCGGGCCCCGTCGCGGACGTCCTCGCCGGCATCGCCGCCGACCTCGAGGCGACGGTGGACGCCCTGCGCGCCCTGGAGTCCGCCGACGTGGACAAGCGGCGCGGCGGCGCCGCCGGCATCGAGGACGTGCTGCGGCGCGGCAACGCGGGCCGGGTACGGGTCCCGGGCAAGCACGGCGCGGCGCCGACGGCGTACGAGACGGTCGCGGTGCTGATCAGCGACCAGCCCGGCGAGCTCGCCCGGATCTTCGCGGACGCCGGCCGGGCCGGGGTCAACATCGAGGACGTGCGGATCGAGCACGCGACCGGGCAGCAGGCGGGCCTGGTCCAGCTGATGGTCGAGCCGCGGGCCGCCGCCGCCCTCACCGCCGAGCTGCGCGAGCGGGGCTGGGCCCTGCGCCAGCAGTAGGGGCCGGCAGCACGGAAGGCAGCAAGCACGGAAGGAACAGGGGCGCACCGCCCGCCACCGCCCCACCCCGGTGGCCCGGGCGGCGCCCGTGTCGGGGCCCGGTAACCTTGGAGAGGGGCGCTTTGGCGCGCCCCGACACGCACGCGCAACCAGGAAGGTGCCCGCACCGTGGAAACCGCAGCTCCGTCCGCCGTGATCGTCGCCATCGACGGTCCCTCCGGCACGGGCAAGTCCAGCACCTCCAAGGCCGTGGCCGCCAAGCTCGGGCTGCGCTACCTGGACACCGGTGCCCAGTACCGGGCCATCACCTGGTGGATGATCACCAACGGCGTCGACACCGAGGACCCGCAGGCCGTCGCCGTGGCCGCGTCCAAGCCGACGATCGTCTCCGGCACCGACCCGGCCGCCCCGACGATCACCGTCGACGGCGTCGACGCCTCCGCCCCGATCCGCACCCAGGCGGTCACCTCCAAGGTCAGCGCCGTCAGCGCCGTGCCCGAGGTGCGCACCCTGATCACCGAGCTGCAGCGCAGCATCGCGGCGGGTGCGGAGGGCGGCATCGTCGTCGAGGGCCGGGACATCGGCACCACCGTCCTGCCCGACGCCGACCTGAAGGTCTTCCTGACCGCCTCGGCCGAGGCCCGCGCCGCCCGCCGCAGCGGCGAGCTGCGCGGCAAGGAGGCCGCGGACCTCGCGACCACCCGCGAAGCCCTGATCAAGCGGGACGCGGCCGACTCCGGCCGCAAGACCTCGCCGCTGGCCAAGGCCGGTGACGCGGTCGAGGTGGACACCACCGAGCTGACCCTGGAGCAGGTCATCGAGTGCGTCGTGACCCTGGTCGAGGAGAAGCGGGCGGGCCGCAAGTGAGCGGTACGCCCTCCCTCAAGGGTGCGGCGGTCGGCCGGCGGATCGGCATCGGCCTCATGTACGGGCTGTGGAAGCCGCGCGTACTGGGAGCCTGGCGCGTCCCCGCCTCCGGGCCGGTGATCCTCGCCGTCAACCACGCGCACAACATCGACGGTCCCATGGTCATGGGCACCGCGCCGCGGCCGCTGCACTTCCTGATCAAGAAGGAGGCGTACGTCGGCCCGCTCGGCCCCTTCCTGGACGGCATCGGCCAGGTCAGGGTCGACCGCTCGGGCACCGACCGCACCGCGATCACCCGGGCCCTCGCCGTCCTGGACAACGGCGGCGCCCTGGGGATCTTCCCCGAGGGCACCCGGGGCGAGGGCGACTTCGCCTCGCTGCGCGCCGGGCTCGCGTACTTCGCGGTGCGCAGCGGCGCGCCCGTCGTGCCGGTCGCCGTCCTGGGCAGCACCGAGCGCCAGGGCCGGCTGATACGGGGGCTGCCGCCGTTCAAGAGCCGGGTCGACATCGTCTTCGGCTCGCCCTTCGACGCGGGCGACGGCACCGGCCGCCGGACCCGTACCGCGCTGGACGAGGCCACCGCCCGCATCCAGAGCAGGCTGACCGCGCACCTGGCCGACGCCAAGCGCCTGACCGGACGCTGACCGACCGGCCCGCGGCCACCCGCCCGATGCCGACCCGCCGCCCGGCCCGACGCTGGGCGCCCGGACGGGCACTGAGCGAGACTTGACCCAGTAGTGGCACCCGCCCGCGCGGGTTCCACCGATCACCACGAACGACGAGGAACGGACTTCATGAACGATCAGCACGACCACGGAGCGCTCGGCGACGCCGAGTACGCGGAGTTCATGGAGCTCGCCGCGGAGGAAGGTTTCGACCTGGAGGAGGTCGAGGACGCGATCGAGGAGGCCGGCCACGGCCCGCTCCCCGTACTCGCCGTCGTCGGCCGCCCCAACGTGGGCAAGTCGACCCTGGTGAACCGCATCATCGGCCGCCGCGAGGCGGTCGTCGAGGACAAGCCCGGCGTCACCCGCGACCGCGTCACCTACGAGGCCGAATGGGCCGGCCGCCGCTTCAAGGTCGTCGACACCGGCGGCTGGGAGCAGGACGTCCTCGGCATCGACGCCTCCGTCGCCGCCCAGGCCGAGTACGCCATCGAGACCGCCGACGCCGTGGTCTTCGTCGTCGACTCCAAGGTCGGCGCCACCGACACCGACGAGGCCGTCGTCAAGCTGCTGCGCCGCGCCGGCAAGCCCGTCGTCCTGTGCGCGAACAAGGTCGACGGCCAGAGCGGCGAGGCCGACGCGGCCGAGCTGTGGTCGCTGGGCCTCGGCATGCCGTACCCGGTCTCCTCGCTGCACGGCCGCGGTACGGGCGACCTGCTCGACGCCGTGCTGGAGGCCCTCCCCGAGGCGCCCGCGCAGAGCTTCGGCGGCGGCGGGATCGGCGGCCCGCGCCGCATCGCGCTGATCGGCCGCCCGAACGTCGGCAAGTCCTCCCTGCTGAACAAGGTCGCCAGGGAGGAGCGGGTCGTCGTCAACGAGCTGGCCGGCACCACCCGCGACCCGGTCGACGAGCTGATCGAACTCGGCGGCGTCACCTGGAAGTTCGTGGACACCGCGGGCATCCGCAAGAAGGTCCACCTCCAGCAGGGCGCCGACTACTACGCCTCGCTGCGCACGGCCGCCGCCGTGGAGAAGGCGGAGGTGGCGGTCATCCTGATCGACACCACCGAGAACATCAGCGTCCAGGACCAGCGCATCATCACCATGGCCGTCGAGGCCGGCCGCGCGATCGTGATCGCGTACAACAAGTGGGACCAGCTCGACGAGGAGCGCCGCTACTACCTCGAGCGCGAGATCGAGACCGAGATGCAGCAGGTCTCCTGGGCGCCCCGCGTCAACGTCTCGGCGATGACCGGCCGCCACATGGAGAAGCTGGTCCCGGCGATCGAGACCGCCCTCGCCGGCTGGGAGACGCGCGTCCCGACCGGCCGGCTGAACGCCTTCCTCGGCGAGATCGTCGCGGCCCACCCGCACCCGATCCGCGGCGGCAAGCAGCCGCGCATCCTGTTCGGCACCCAGGCGGGCAGCAAGCCGCCGCGGTTCGTCCTCTTCGCCTCCGGCTTCCTGGAGCACGGCTACCGCCGCTTCATCGAGCGCCGCCTGCGCGAGGAGTTCGGCTTCGAGGGCACCCCGATCCACATCTCGGTCCGGGTGCGCGAGAAGCGCGGCGCCCAGAAGAAGAAGTAGCGGTAGCGGGGTCAGTAGCCCCGGCGCGGAGCGGGCGGCAGGGCCGGCGGGATGTGGTGCATCCCCGTCTGGTGCTGCCGCCCGCCGCCGTATCCGGAGCCGGTGGTCGTCGTGGTCGTGCTCGGGCTCGTGGCCGTGACCGCCGGGCTCGCAGTCGTGGTCGTGGTCCCGGCGTAGGCGTACGAGGGCTGCGGCGCGGGCGCGTACGAGGGCTGCCAGGGGTCCGGCTGCCATGCGGAACCGTTCCAGCCGTCCGAGCCGCCGGTGGTGGCGAGCCCGGAGCCGAACCCGGAGAAGCCGGTCCCGATCCCGGTGCCGAGCGCCGTGCCCGACCAGCTGCCCGGGCCCGCGCCGTACGAGCCGCTGCCGCTGCCGACGCCGTACGTGCCGCCGTACGAGAACGCCGTGAAGGCGAGGTCCTCCTCGCCGCTGCGGTCGCCCGGCAGGGCCCGGAAGGCCCGCAGGTACTCCGAGTACAGCGTGTCGTAGATCGGGGTGTGCGAGGCGGGGGCCGCCATGCCGTCCCGGTCCCGTACGGGGCGCATCGGGGAGACGGTGCTCGGCTGGGCATGGGCATGGGCGCGGGAGGGGTCGTATGAGTGCACGTAACAGCCAACGACCCCGGGGCTGTTGCGGATGCGGGCGCGGCGGCAGAAAAACGCAGATCGCCGGGGGTGCGCGGGACGGACCGCGCACCCCCGGCGCACGCCGACCCGCCCCCTCGTGAGGGGCGGGGCCGGCCGTTCCGGGATCCCTGGGGTCAGGCGCCCGGGGTACCTGCCAGCGGCATCGAGGCGGCGACGAGCTTGCCGGCGGCCGCGGCCTTGTCGAGCGCGTCGCGCAGCAGGTCCTCGCGGGGCTGCTGGCCGATGGAGCCGACGGAGGCCGCGTACACGAGGACGCGCTGGGTCTTGTTGACGGCGGTGCGCCAGGGCTCGGTGACCGCCAGGGCCTGGTGCGCCTGCCACCAGGCGACCGGGCCGCTCCCCTCGGCGCCCGGCTGCAGCACGGCGTGCAGCTGGCCCGCGGCGAGCAGCACCGACCAGCCCGCGAGCGGGGAGGGGAGCTCGCTGGTGTCGGTGACCGGGATGAAGCCCTGCTCGATGAGGAGCGGCAGGAAGTCGTCGCCGGGGCCGGTGGTGCCGGGGCGGGCGATCGGTGCGGTCGGCTCGACGACGAGGGCCGGGTGCAGCTCGCCGCCGATCAGGACCAGGCCGCTGGTGATGCCGAGGACGGCCTGGCCGCCGGGCACGCTCTGCGGGACGGCGCCGGCGGCCTCCGGGGCGGGGCTGTCGCCGGTGATGCTGCGGACGGCGCCCTGGAGCTGCTCCTCGGAGACCTGCACCACCTGCGAGGGGATGCAGCCGGCGTGGGCGAAGGCGAGGACGGCCGTCTCCTCGCCGACGAACAGCACGGTGCTGGTGCGGTCGGTCTGGGGGTCCCCGGGGGTGCGGCAGGAGGTGCAGTCGTAACTGCCCGGTGCGTCGTCGCCGGTGAGCAGCCTCTCGGCTTCTTCGTCACCGATCTCGGCACGTACCTCATCACTGACGTCGAGCATGCGGGGCACGGGGTGGCTCCTCGGACTAGGCGAGCGGGGGCCGGGCGGTTCCCGGCCTGCCGGGATCAACGGGGAAGCGGTCGCCGGGGTCACGCCGTTGGAGGGAACGGAATCGAACCCGGCCTCCAGAGGGGTGAACGGTCGGACCGCGGCGTCGCTTTGGCGCCGACTGTTGTTTGTTTGTGCGCGGTCGGTGGCCGCTCTTGCCTCTTCGGGGAGGGCGCGGGGTCCTGGGCCCTGCCGGGCTCTGCCGGGTCCTGTCGGGCTCTCCGGGCCGGTGTGCGCCGACCGGGTGGGGTCCGCGGCGGGACCGCGTGGCGCGGGCGGCGGGCGGCGGCGGGCTGCGTAGCGTGACCCGATGCCCGACCCCCGGATCCGGCGGGCCGCTCCGGCGGCCGCAGCCGCCGCCGCGCTGGCTCTCGTCCTCGTACTCCCGTCGGGGGCCGGCGCGGCCCCTCCGGCCCCTCCGCCGCCGGCGCCCGGGCCCGCGGCGGCGGCCCACCCGGGCTCGCCCGGGATGATCGGCAGCGGGCCGGGGGACTGCGGGCCGGGCGCGGAATGGCCCTGGGACTGCGTGGCCGACTGCGAGAGCAGCGGGCGCTGGGCGGTCAACACCGGCAACGGCTTCTACGGCGGGCTCCAGTTCCGGCAGCCGACCTGGGAGGGGTACGGGGGGCTGGTGTACGCGGCCCGGGCCGACCTCGCCAGCCGGGAGCAGCAGATCCGGGTGGGGGAGGAGGTGGTCGCCTTCCAGGGGTGGGAGGCGTGGCCGGTGTGCGCGAAGCGGTACGGGTTGGCCGGGCGGATGCACGTGGTCCGGGCGGGGGACACGCTCGACGGGATCGCCCGTCGGCGGCGCGTGCCGGGTGGCTGGCGGGCCCTGTTCACGGCGAACCGCGAAACCCTGGGCCCCACCCCGGGCCCCCTCCCCCCGGGCACCCTCCTGACCCTCCCCCCACAGCCCCCGCCGGCCACATCCCCGGCGCCGAGGCCGACCCCTGCCGCGTCGGCGAAGCCGAAGCCCACCCCAGCCAACCCGGCCACGACGCCGAAGCCGAAGCCGACCCTTCGAAGCCGAGGGTCGACAAACTCCAGCCCAGCCGGCTCCGCCGACGCCTGAGCCGAGGGTCCGGGCATTCCAGCCCCGCCGGCGTTTGAGGCGCGGGGTTTGGGGCGGCGCCCCAAGAAACCCGGCTCCGCCGGGCACCGGGCTGCGCCCGGACCGCCCCCCGCGACCGC
>NZ_JBEYXK010000177.1:0-6120 GCF_040645035.1 Streptomyces sp. NPDC046876
CTGAAAATGCCGGACCCCGGCTTCGGAGCGGGGGCGGTGCCCCAAGAATCCCGGCTCCGCCGGGCACCGGGCTCTGCCCGGACCCGCGCCTCAAACGCCGGCGGGGCTGAAAATGCCGGGCCCTCGGCTCAGGCGGGTCGGCGGGGCTGGAGATGCCGGGTCCCCGGCGTCGGAGGGCGGCGGGGCTGGAAATGCCGGGGCCACGGGTCAGGGGTGGTGTCCGGTGGTTACGCCGGGCGGTCTGCCGGGGTTACGGAGTGGAGGAGGTCGGACAGGAGGTGCGCGCCGCGCAGGGTCAGGACCGACTCCGGGTGGAACTGGACGCCCGCGAAGCCGCGCGCCGCGCAGCGGACGGCGTGGACCTCGCCCGTGTCGGGATCCCGCGCCACCTCCACGCCGTGCGCGGCCAGCACCGCCTCGGCCTCCGCGTCGCAGGCCGCCGTGTACGTGTTGTAGAAGCCGACCACCTCCCGGGCACCGAACAGGTCGATCTCCACCTGCGCCCCCTGCGCCGGCTCGGCCTTGCGCACCAGCGGCAGCCCAAGCTCGGCGGCGATGAGCTCGTGCCCCAGGCACACCCCGAGCAGCCCGCCCCGGTGCCGGGCCAGCAGCTCCCGGGCCAGCCCGCGCAGCAGCCGCATCTTCGGGTCCGCGGCCTCGGCCGGATCGCCCGGCCCGGGGCCCAGTACGACCGGCCCCGGGTGCGCGAGGGCGGCCTCGCGCAGCCCCGGCTCGTCGTAGCGGCGTACGGTCACCTCCAGCCCGGCGGCCCGCAGCACGTGGGCCAGCATCGCGGTGAAGGTGTCCTCGCCGTCCACCACCAGGCAGTGCCCGGCCACGGCGGGCGCCTGCTCCTGCATCCGCAGCCAGAACGGTGCGAGGTCGCGCCGCCGCCCGGCCAGCGCCTCCCGGACCCGCGGGTCCTCGGCGAGCCGGGCCCCCTCGAAGGCGGGCCGCGGGGCCGCCGGGCGGACCCCGAGCGCCGCCAGCACCCCGGCCGCCTTGGCATGCGTCTCGGCGACCTCGCCCGCCGGGTCGGAGTGCCGGACCAGGGTGGCGCCCACCGGCACCCGCAGCGTGCCGTCCGCGGCGATGTCCGCCGTGCGGATCAGGATGGGGGAGTCCAGGGTCTGCACGCCGGCCGCGTCCCGGCCCAGCAGGGCCAGGGCCCCGGCGTAGTAGCCCCTGCCGCCGGCCTCGTACCGCTCGATCACCCGGCAGGCGTTCTGGACGGGCGAGCCCGTTACGGTCGCCGCGAACATGGTCTCCCGCAGCACCTCGCGCACGTCCAGCGAGGAGCGGCCGCGCAGCTCGTACTCGGTGTGCGCGAGGTGCGCCATCTCCTTCAGCCGCGGCCCGACGACGACCCCGCCCCGGTCGCCGACCGTGCACATCATCTTGAGCTCCTCGTCGACCACCATCGACAGCTCCTCGGTCTCCTTGCGGTCGCCGAGGAAGGCCAGGAGCGACTCGGCCGTGGGGCCGGAGGCGGGGTAGCGGTAGGTGCCGCTGATGGGGTTCATCACGACCGTGCCGCCGGTCATGCGGACGTGCACCTCCGGGCTGGCCCCCACCAGGGTCCGGTCCGGGGTGTGGACCACGTACGTCCAGTACGCGCCCCGCTCGCCCAGCAGCAGCCGCCGGAACAGCGCGAGCGCGTCGGCCCGGCCGAAGCCGTCGATCCGGCCCCCGTAGGTGCGGCGGATGACGAAGTTCGCGCCCTCGCCGCGGCCGATCTCGTCCTCGACGACCCGCCGCACGGTGGCCGCGTACTCCTCGTCGGGCACGTCGAAGCCGCCGCCCTCGACCCGCACCCCGTGGGCGGGCAGCACGGCGACGGCCTCGGCGAGCGGGACCTCGTACGCCTCCTCGGCGGCCAGCACGCTCAGCGGGGTGCCGTCGTCGCGGACGTCGAAGCCGCGCTCGCGGATCTGCCGGAACGGCACCAGGGCGAGGGTGGGCAGCTCGCGCACCGGCAGGTCGGCGAGGCGCTCGGCCTCGTGGACCGCGCCGAGCAGCACCTCGACGGTGTCGTGGTCGCGCCCGGGGGTGCGCCGGCGCAGCAGCGCGAACGGCGGCCCGTCGGGGCGCAGCAGGTCGAGCAGGCGGCTGCCGCCGGTCTCGGTGGCGGTGTCGGTGGCGGTGCTCATGGGGTGTCGGTCGTCCTTCCGGTGGGAGGGGCGGCCGGGCCTCGGAAAGCACCGAAGGCCGCCCCTCGGGGCGGCCTTCGCGTCGCTGGTCTCAGTGGGTACGCAGACGAAGTGGGCCGCCGGGAGCGGTCCACCACCAGTTCTGGCAGGTGAATGCGTACATGCGGTGAACCCTAACCCACGTCGTGGCGCCACCGCCCGGTAACACGGTGGAACGGCACGGACGAGAGATCGTCTGTCTCACGTAGTGGTCCTCAGGCCGGACGCGAGGTGTGACGCCGTAATGTGTATGGGGTGACCGTGAACGCTGAAACCCAAGCCCTCGCCGCCAAGGCGACCTGGCGAGACCTTCCCGCGGCGCAGCAGCCTTCGTACCCCGATGCCGAGGCCCTGCGCGCTGTTGTCGCGGACCTCGAGTCGTATCCTCCGCTCGTTTTCGCGGGTGAGTGCGACCAGCTGCGCGCCCGTCTGGGAGCCGTCGCCAAGGGCGAGGCGTTCCTGCTTCAGGGCGGCGACTGCGCCGAGGCCTTCGACGCCGTGTCCGCCGACCACATCCGCGCCAAGCTGAAGACGCTGCTCCAGATGAGCGCCGTCCTGACGTACGCGGCCTCCGTGCCGGTCGTCAAGGTCGGCCGCATCGCGGGCCAGTACTCCAAGCCGCGCTCCAAGGACACCGAGACCCGCGACGGCGTGACCCTGCCGACCTACCGCGGCGACTCCGTCAACGGCTTCGACTTCACCTCCGAGGCCCGCGTCCCCGACCCCGAGCGCCTCAAGCGCATGTACCACGCCTCGGCGTCGACGCTGAACCTGGTGCGCGCCTTCACCACCGGCGGCTACGCCGACCTGCGCCAGGTGCACGCCTGGAACCAGGACTTCGTGAAGTCCTCCCCGTCCGGGCAGCGCTACGAGCAGCTCGCGCGGGAGATCGACAACGCGCTGAACTTCATGAAGGCCTGCGGCACCGACCCGGCCGAGTTCAAGGCGGTGGAGTTCTACTCCTCGCACGAGGCGCTGCTGCTCGACTACGAGGGCGCGCTGACCCGTACCGACTCGCGCACCGGCAAGCTGTACGACACCTCCGGCCACATGGTCTGGATCGGTGAGCGCACCCGCCAGCTGGACCACGCGCACATCGAGTTCTGCTCGCAGATCGCCAACCCGGTCGGCATCAAGCTCGGCCCCACCACCACGGTGGACGAGGCGCTGACGTACATCGACCGCCTCGACCCCGAGCGCGAGCCGGGCCGGCTGACCTTCGTCGTCCGCATGGGCGCCGACAAGGTCCGCGACAAGCTCCCCGAGCTCGTGGAGAAGGTCACCGCCTCGGGCGCGACCGTCGCCTGGGTCACCGACCCGATGCACGGCAACACCTTCGAGGCGGCCTCCGGCCACAAGACCCGCCGCTTCGACGACGTGCTCGACGAGGTCAAGGGCTTCTTCGAGGTCCACAAGGCGCTGGGCACCCACCCGGGCGGCATCCACGTCGAGCTCACGGGCGACGACGTCACCGAGTGCGTGGGCGGCGGCGACGAGATCTTCGTCGACGACCTGCACCAGCGCTACGAGACGGCGTGCGACCCGCGGCTCAACCGCAGCCAGTCCCTGGACCTGGCCTTCCTCGTCGCGGAGATGTACCGGGACCAGTAGGCCGGCCGGCAGGGCGGCCGCGAGGCCCGGCACCTGCCCGTGAGCACCCGATGACAGTGGGGCGCGGATCGATGTGATCCGCGCCCCACTGCCGTTCCCGGGGGTTTTCGGCCATGGCTGCTTTAGGTACGGTTAGGTAAGCCTCACCGAATTGGGGATGGCTGAGGAAACCGTTCCTGACAGGGAGGTGAACCGCGTGTACGTCTGCTCCTGCTTCGGCATCACCGACCAGCAGGTCAAGGAGCACGCGGCTGCCGGGGCCTGCACCCCCCGCCAGATCGCCTCGGTCACCAAGGCCGGAACCGACTGCGGCTCTTGCGTCCGCACCATCCAGGGCCTGCTCGGCCGCGGGGCCTGCCCCCGCCGCGAGCTGGTGGACAAGGGCCACGCGGCGGCCGTGCTCGCCCCGGCCCCGCAGCTCGCCGAAGCCGCGTAGGCCGCGCAGGCGGCGCAGGCGGCGCAGGCCGAGCTGCGCACGTCAGCTCTCCGGCTGCTCGATCAGCTGCGCGATGTACAGCTGCTCCCCGAGGGTCTCGATCAGCTCCAGCTGGGTGTCGAGGTAGTCGATGTGGTGCTCCTCGTCCTCCAGGATGTCCTCGAACAGCCGCGCCGACGTGATGTCGTTCTTGCCGCGCATCACCTCGATCCCGCGCTTGAGGCGGTCGATCGCCTCGACCTCCACCTGGCGGTCCGCCTGGAACATCTCGGTCAGCGTCTGGCCCACCCGCACGTGGAACAGGCGCTGGTAGTTCGGGAGCCCGTCCAGCATCAGGATGCGCTCGGTGAGTTTGTCCGCGTGCTTCATCTCGTCGATGGACTCGGCGCGGGTGTAGTTGGCCAGCTTGGTCCAACCCTTGTTGTCCTGGATCCGGTAGTGGAGCCAGTACTGGTTGATCGCCGTGAGCTCGCCGGTCAGCTGCTCGTTCAGGAACTCGAGGACCTCGGGGTCGCCCTGCATCGCAGAGGCTCCTTCCAGGCAATGTCAGCCATGTGACGTGGTGGTGCGCGCATCCTTCCACCGCCGCAGGAGGCCGTCCAGTAAGTGCCTCCTTAGTGGGAGTTGCCATGACATGCCCGAATCGGCCCGCACCTGGTCATGACCACCCGTCCGCGTCTGTCACCATGGAGTCATGGGTCAGCCGGAAAGCCGGGAATCTCCGGGAGCAGAGCAGCCGGAGCTTCCACCGGGGCAGCGGCTTCAGCGGGGCTGGCCGGTCACCCACTACGGGCCCGTACCCAAGTTCAAGCCGGACCGCTGGGAGTTCCGCGTCTTCGGCGCCACCGCGGACGGCGAGAAGCACTGCTGGAACCACGAGGAGTTCACGGCCCTGCCGTTCGAGACGGTCGTGGCCGACCTCCACTGCGTGACGAAGTTCAGCATGGTGGGCGCCGAATGGGGCGGAGTGCTCGCCCGTGAGATCCTCGCCCTCGCACCGCCGGCCCCCGAGGCCACGCACGTGATGGTGTGGGCCGAGTACGGCTTCAGCTCCAACCTGCGGCTGGCCGACTTCGCCTCCGAGCGGACCCTCTTCGCCACCCACATGGGCGGTGAGCTGCTCACCGCCGAGCACGGCTTCCCCGTGCGCCTCGTCGTGCCCCACCTGTACGCCTGGAAGGGCCCGAAGTGGGTCCGCGGCATCGAGTACATGACCGCCGACCGCCGCGGCTTCTGGGAGGAGCGCGGCTACCACAACATCGGCGACCCCTGGCGCGAGCAGCGCTACTCCTACCAGGAGGAGCCGGGGGACGGCCCCGAGCTGTAGCCGGCCCGGGGCGGGTCCGTCAGTGGTGGTACTGGTGGACCACCGCGTGCCCCTTGCCCCGGCCGATCATCCACTTGTTGACCGGGGTCGTCACGACGAAGGCCAGCGCGAGCGAGATCGCGAGGGCGATCCAGAACAGCGCCTCCGACAGGTGGGCGTCCATCGCGCCCGGCCACACCAGGATCACCCCGTTGTCGATCAGCTCCATGACGGCGATCGACAGGGTGTCGGCGGCCAGCGCCACCCGCACGGCCGAGCCCAGGTCCACGCCGGCGGCGAGGATCCCGCGCAGGGTGAGCCCGTAGCCGAAGAGGAACGCGAGGGCGATCGCGAGGACCATCGTCGGGGCGTTGCCCCAGCCCAGCGCGGTGCCGACGACCATGCCGAGGACCTCGCCGATGGCGCAGCCGGTCAGGCAGTGCAGCGTGGCCCGGGCCGCCATGCCCCAGCTGGCCTTACCGTGGCCGTCGTGGCCGTCGTGGCCGTCGTGGCCGTCGTGGCCGTCGTGGCCGTCGTGGCCGTGGTGACCCTGGTGGCCGTCGTGGCCATGGTGGTGT
>NZ_JBEYXK010000177.1:6217-7660 GCF_040645035.1 Streptomyces sp. NPDC046876
CGTGGCCGTCGTGGCCGTCGTGGCCGTCGTGGCCGTCGTGGCCGTCGTGGCCGTCGTGGCCGTGGTGACCCTGGTGGCCGTCGTGGCCATGGTGGTGTTCGTGGTGCTCGTGGTCTGCCTGCTGTGCGTGGTGCTCGTGGTGCTCGTGAACCTCGTTCATCGCAACCCCTCGGGAACGCCTGGCAACGGTCCTGCCGACAGCAGAACCGTATACCCCCCAGGGGTATTCCTCAAGGAAAGGGTCAGTGGAACCCGCGCAGCTCCTTCAGCAGCGCCACGTCCGCCTTGTGGCCCTCCGTACCGCCCGGCGTCTCGATGATCAGCGGGACGCCCTCCATCGCGGGGTGCGAGAACAGCTCGGCGAAGGCGTCGCGGCCGATGTGGCCCTGGCCGATGTTGGCGTGCCGGTCCTTGTGGGCGCCCACGCCCTCCTTGGAGTCGTTCGCGTGGATCAGCTTCAGCCGGCCCTCGCCCACCGTGTCCACCAGCAGGTCCAGCGTCTGCTTGGTCCCGCCCGGCTCCGCCAGGTCGTGCCCGGCGGCGAAGACGTGGCAGGTGTCGAGGCAGATCCCGAGCTTCGGGTGGTGGTCGAGCGCGTCGAAGTACGGGCCGAAGTCCCAGGTGCGCGAGCACAGCGAGGAGCCCTGCCCGGCCGTCGACTCCAGCAGCAGGAAGGGGTCGTCGTCGTGCGTCAGCTCGTCCAGCAGCGGCAGCATGAACTGCCTGACCTGCGCGTACGCCGCCTCGCGCGGCCGACCGCCGGTCGCCGAGCCGGTGTGCACGACCACCCCGAGCGCGCCGATCTCGCGGGCGCGGCGCAGCGAGTGCCGCAGCGACTCCACCGACTTCTCCACGGTCGCCTCGGTGTGCGAGCCGAAGTTGATCAGGTACGGGGCGTGCACGTAGGCCGGGATCGACCCGGCCGCGCAGCCCGCGCGGAACAGCTCGTCCTGCGCCGGGTTGCCGGCCGGGGTGGCCCAGCCGCGCGGGTTCGCCACGAAGACCTGCACGGCCTCGGCCCCCAGCTCCCGGGCGTACGACAGCCCCACCGAGGCGAGGCCCCCGGCGACGGGCACGTGCCCGCCGACCGGATTGCGCAGGGCAGAGCGGTCCTGCCCGTCCTTCTGCGTCACGTACTACAGCCCCTTGACCCGGAGGATAACCGTGCTGCCCTCGGGGGCGGTCTGGCCGCCCGGAACCGACTGGGCGTCCACGGTGTTGCTGAACGAGATGAAGGGCTTCTCCACCTTCACCTTGAACCCGGCCGCCTCCAGGGTCTTGCGGGCGAGGTCCGCCTCCTGGCCGACCACGTTCGGCACCGGGATCTGGCGGGGGCCCTTGGAAACCGTCAGCACCACCGTGTCGCCGGCCGCGGCCTGGGCGCCGGCACTGACCGACTGGTTGGCCACCGTGCCCGCGGGGGCCGGGGAGTTGACCTGCTCG
>NZ_JBEYXK010000178.1:0-7653 GCF_040645035.1 Streptomyces sp. NPDC046876
CAAACGCCGGCGAGGCTGAAAGTGCCGGATCCCGGCTTCGAACGCCCCCCGGGGCTGGATCGGCAACCCCGGCTTCGCCCCACGGGGGCTGGATTGGCCAGCCCCCTTCGAACGCCACCCGCGTGTTTTTCTCCGCCTGCCGCTTTCGAAGCGGGGGTTCGCCTATCCAGCCTCGCCGGCGTTTGAGGCGCGGGGTTTGGGGCGGAGCCCCGAGGAACCCGGCTCCGCCGGGCACCGGGGCTGGATTGGCCGGCCGGACCCCGGCATCGAACGCCGTCCGGGGGACGCCGTGCGCAGGGTTACCGGGGGTAGCTTCCCGCTGGGCGGGGGTGGAACCGGGGGGCCGGCGACCGACCAGTAGGCTGCGGGTTCACCCGCTTCCGGCGGCCCCCGCCGCCCCCCGCCCCGCTCCCCCGTCCCGAAGTACCGAGGTATTCGCGCCGTGAGCTCCGCACCGCCCCCCATCCCCGTGACGGTCGTCGGCCTCGGCGCCGACGGCTGGGCCGGGCTCACCGCGGCCGCGCGCGCCGCCCTGGCCTCGGCCGAGGTGCTGATCGGCGGGCCGCGCCAGTTGGACCTGCTGCCCGCCGCGGAGTGCGGGGGCCTGCGCGTGCCGTGGCCGAGCCCGCTGCGCCCGGCGGTGCCGCGGCTGGCGGCCGAGCACGCCGGCCGCCGGATCGCCGTGCTCGCCAGCGGGGACCCCATGTTCTACGGGATCGGCCGCGCCCTGTCCGAGGAACTCGGCCCGCAGGCCCTGCTGGTCCACCCGCACCCCTCGTCGGTGTCGTACGCCTGCGCCCGCCTGGGCTGGCCGGTGGAGGACACCGAGGTGGTCACGGTGGTCGGCCGACCCGTGGCCCGGCTCGCGGCGGCCCTGCACGAGGGGCGCCGGGTGCTGGTGCTCAGCGCGGGCGCGGCCTCCCCCGGCGAGATCGCCGCCCTGCTGCGCGAGCGCGGCTTCGGCCCGAGCCGGATGCGGGTGCTGGAGCAGCTCGGCTCCGAACGGGAGGACGCGTACGAGGGCACCGCCGACACCTGGGACCACGCGCCCGGCGACCCGCTGAACGTGGTGGCCGTCGACTGCCGCCGCGACCCGGACGCCGCCGTCCCGCGGCTCGGCGCCACCCCGGGGCTGCCGGACGCCGCGTACGAGCACAACGGCCAGCTGACGAAGCGCCACGTACGGGCCGCGACCCTGTGCGCGCTCGCCCCGGCCCCCGGCGAGCTGCTGTGGGACATCGGCGGCGGCTCCGGCTCCATCGGCATCGAGTGGATGCGGACGCACCCCTCCTGCAGGGCCGTCTCCGTCGAGCGCGTACCGGACCGGGCCGAGCGCATCACCCGCAACGCGGCCGCGCTCGGCGTGCCCGGGCTGCGCGTCGTGACCGGCGCGGCCCCCGCGGCGCTGGCCGGACTCCCGGCCCCCGACGCGGTGTTCATCGGCGGCGGGCTGACCGTGCCGGGCGTGCTGGAGGCGGCCTGGGAGGCGCTGGCCCCCGGAGGCCGACTGGTCGTCAACGCGGTGACGCTGGAGTCGGAGGCGGTCCTCACCGAGCACTACCGGCGCCACGGCGGCGAACTGGTCAAGCTGGCCGTCGCACACGCCGTGCCGGTGGGCGGTTTCACGGGCTGGCGGCAGGCGATGCCGGTGACCCAGTGGTCCGTCACCAAGCCCCGGCCGCCGCAGCCGGACACCTCCGCGGCCACCGCCGCCGACACCGCCGCCGCCGCCGTCGACATCGACATCGACATCGACACCGCGAACGAGAAGGATCAGTAGAGATGACCGTGTACTTCATCGGTGCGGGCCCCGGCGCCGCCGACCTGATCACGGTGCGCGGGGCCCGGACGCTGGCCGCCGCCCCCGTCTGCCTGTACGCGGGCAGCCTCGTGCCGCGCGAGCTGCTCGCCGAGTGCCCGCCGGACGCCCGCCTGGTCGACACCTCGCAGCTGAACCTCGACGAGATCATCGCCGAGTGCGTACGGGCCCACGAGGCGGGCCTGGACGTGGCGCGGCTGCACTCGGGCGACCCGTCCATCTTCAGCGCGGTCGCCGAGCAGATGCGGCGCCTCGATGCGGCCGGCATCCCGTACGAGGTGGTCCCGGGCGTGCCGGCGTTCGCCGCGGCGGCGGCCTCGCTGAAGCGGGAGCTGACCGTCCCCACCGTCGGCCAGACCGTGATCCTGACCCGGATCGCCCAGCAGGCCACGCCGATGCCGCCCGGCGAGGACCTGGCCACGCTCGGCCGCAGCGGCGCGCTGCTGGTGCTGCACCTGGCCACGCGGTACGTGGACCGGGTCGTCGACGAACTGCTGCCGCACTACGGGGCCGACTGCCCGGTGGCGGTGGTGGCGATGGCCAGCCGCCCCGACGAGCTGATCCTGCGCGGCACTCTGGCCGACATCGCCGGCCAGGTGAAGGGGGCGGGGCTGGTCCGCACCGCGGTCATCGTGGTGGGCCGCACGCTCGGCGCGGAGCAGTTCCGCGACAGCCACCTGTACTCGCCGGAGCGCGACCGGCATGTCTGCTGAGCCGGCTTCCGCCGGACCGCTCGCCCCCGGGCGGCTGCTGCACGTCCTGATCCTGGGCGGCACCACGGAGGCCCGCCGTCTCGCGGAGGCCCTGGCCGCGGGTCCCGACGGCGGCGGATCGGGTCCCGGCTGCGGCCCGTACCGGGTGACCACCTCGCTCGCCGGGCGCGTGGCCTCCCCAGTGCTGCCTCCGGGCGAGACCCGGATCGGCGGCTTCGGCGGGCCGGAGGGGCTCGCGGCCTGGATCTCCGCCCACGGGGTCACCCACCTGGTCGACGCCACGCACCCCTTCGCGGAGCGGATGAGCTTCAACGCCGCCCGGGCGGCCGTGGTGTCGGGGGTGCCGCTGCTGGCGCTGCGCCGGCCCGGCTGGGCGCCCGGCCCCGCCGACGACTGGACCTTCGCGGCCGACCTCGGCGAAGCGGCGGCGCTGCTGCCCGGGCTCGGCCGCCGGGTCTTCCTGACCACCGGGCGCACGGGGCTGCACGCCTTCGCGCACCTGGCGGAGCCCTGGTTCCTGGTCCGCTCCGTGGACCCGCCGGCCGCTCCCGCGCCGCCGCGCCTGGAAGTCCTGCTGGCCCGCGGCCCGTTCACCCTCGACGACGAGCGGGAGCTGCTGGCCCGGCACCGGATCGACCTGCTGGTCACCAAGGACAGCGGCGGCTCGGCCACCGCCCCGAAGCTGGCCGCGGCCCGCGAGGCCGGCATCCCGGTCCTGGTCGTGAACCGCCCGCCGGTTCCGGCCGGGGTCCCGCTGGCGGAGTCCGTCCCGGCGGCCCTGGACTGGCTGACCTAGAACCCGCCCGGACCGCGGGCGCCGAGGGGCTGGAGGACCAGCCCCTCGGCGCCGCAGGGTGCCCGTACTACCCGTAACGCCGCGGCGTCCAGGTGATGCGGGTGCCGTCGCCGCGTTCGGTGATCTGCGTCTGCGAGGAGCCGATCAGCAGGATCGTGCGCATGTCGACCTCGGACGGCTCCAGCGTCGCCAGCGTCAGCACGCGCACCGACTGCTCCGGGCCGCCGACGTCACGGGCCACCACCACCGGGGTGTCCGCGCCGCGCAGTTCCAGCAGCAGGTCGCGGGCCTGCGCCACCTGCCAGGTCCGGCTGCGGGAGCCGGGGTTGTACAGGGCGAGGACCAGGTCCGCTGCGGAGGCCGCGCGCAGGCGGTCCGCTATGACCTCCCACGGCTTGAGGCGGTCCGACAGCGAGATCGTCGCGTAGTCGTGGCCCAGCGGGGCACCGGCCGCGGCCGCCGCCGCGTTCGCCGCGGTCACGCCCGGCAGGACCCGTACCGGGACGTCCTTGTACGCGTCCTGCCCGGCCACCTCCAGCACGGCCGTCGCCATGGCGAAGACGCCCGGGTCGCCGCCGGAGACGACCGCGACGCGCTTGCCGCGCCGGGCGAGGTCGAGGGCGAACTCGGCGCGCTCCGACTCGACCTTGTTGTCCGAGCCGTGCCGGACCTGGCCCGGCCGGACCGGGACCCGGTCCAGGTAGGTGGTGTAGCCGACGAGGACCTCGGCGTCGGCCAGCGCCCGCTTGGTCTCGGGGGTCAGCCACAGCGGGCCGGCCGGGCCGGTGCCGACGACCGCCACCTCTCCGGGCCCGGTCGGCTTGGCGCCCGGGTTGCCGATGCGGCTCGGGACGACCGCCACCGAGAAGTACGGCACCGATTCGGGGTCGACGTCGGCCAGCCGGCCGGTGCGCTCGCCGGCCATGGTCGCGCGTTCGACGTAACGGGCCTCCGCCAGCCGCCCGGAGGACTCCATGGCCCGCCGTACGGCCGGGAAGGTGCGGCCGAGCTTCATCACGACCGCCGAGTCGGTGGCGGCGAGGCGGGCGGTGAGCTCCTCCTCGGGCAGGGTGCCCGGCAGGATCGTCAGCACCTCCTCCCCCTCCACCAGCGGGGTGCCCAGGCGCGCGGCGGCCGCGCTGACCGAGGTGACGCCGGGGATGACCTCGGCCTCGTAGCGGTCGGCGAGGCGCTTGTGCATGTGCATGTACGAGCCGTAGAAGAGCGGGTCCCCCTCGGCGAGCACGGCGACGGTGCGGCCGGCGTCCAGGTGGGCGGCCAGGCGGGCGGCCGAGGCCTCGTAGAACTCCTCCATCGCGCCCTGGTAGCCGCCGGGGTGGTCGGTGGTCTCGGTGGTGACCGGGTAGACCAGCGGCTCCTCGATGTGGTCGGCGCGCAGGTGCTTGGCGGCGATCGAGCGGGCGATGGAACGGCCGTGGCGGGCGCTGTGGTACGCGACGACATCGGCCTCGGCGATCACCTCGACGGCCCGCAGGGTCATCAGGGACGGGTCGCCCGGGCCGAGTCCGACCCCGTAGAGGCGGCCCTTGGCCGGTGCAGCGGTGTCGGTGACAGTGGTGCCGGTGCCGGTGCCGGTGCCGGTGCTGGTGCCGGTGCTGGTGCTGGTGCTGGTGCTCATTCTTCCTCGCTCGCGATCGCGTTGAGGGCGGCGGCGGCGATGGCGCTGCCGCCGCGGCGGCCGCGCACGATCAGGTGGTCGAGGGCCGAGGGGTGCGCGGCGAGCACGTCCTTGGACTCGGCGGCGCCGATGAAGCCGACGGGGACGCCGATGACGGCGGCCGGGCGCGGAGCGCCCTCCTCGATCATCTCCAGCAGCCGGAACAGCGCGGTCGGCGCATTGCCGACGGCGATGACGGAGCCCTCCAGCAGGCCGCGGTCGCGCCAGACCTCGAGGGCGGCGGCGCTGCGGGTGGTGCCCATGCGCTGCGCGAGCGCGGGGACGGCCGGGTCGGAGAGGGTGCAGATCACCTCGTTGTCGGCGGGCAGCCGCTTGCGGGTGACGCCGCTGGCGACCATCTGCACGTCGCAGAGGATGGGTGCGCCGGCGTGCAGGGCGGCGCGGGCGTTCAGCACGACGTCCGGGGTGTAGCCCAGGTCCTGGGGCAGGTCGGTCATTCCGCAGGCGTGAATCATGCGCACCGCGACCTGTGCGACGGAGGCGGGCAGCCCGGAGAGGTCCGCCTCGGCGCGGATCGTGGCAAAGGACTGGCGGTAGATCGCGGCGCCGTCCTTCTCGTACTCGAACACGGTGTACTCGCTCATTTCTTCACTGCGTCGGGGGTGGTGTGGTGGTGCGTGGACGTCGTGCGGCCGTGAGGGCGGCCGCCAGGTCGGCGTGCGGGACGGGCTGCCCGGAGAGGTCGTACCCGTCGGGGGTGGCGACGATGTCCACCCAGGCGGTGCCGCGCGGATGGCCGCAGCGGCGGGCGCAGCCGGACC
This sequence comes from Streptomyces sp. NPDC046876, assembly GCF_040645035.1. NCBI lineage: Bacteria > Bacillati > Actinomycetota > Actinomycetes > Kitasatosporales > Streptomycetaceae > Streptomyces > Streptomyces sp. NPDC046876. The sequence goes on from NZ_JBEYXK010000178.1 coordinate 5,789, forward strand.
AGTGCACGGGCAGGGCGTCGGCCGCCTGCTCGGCCTGCGCCGCCTGTTCCGCCTGCTCCGCCTGCTCCGCCTGCTCCACGACGGCACGCGCGTCGGCGCGTACGTCGGCCAGCGCCTTGGCGCAACCGGGCCGTCCCGTACAGGAGGTGACGGACCGCCAGGGACTGTCGGGGGCGACGACCAGGCCCGCGGCCTGGATGCGGGCGTAGCCGTCGACGGGCCCACGGGTGCTCGCGTCGCGCGGAAGGATGATGCTGCGCCACGGGGTGACGCGCAGCTCGCCGTTGCCGCGGTCGGCGACCTGGACCAGGACCTGCCACTGGTCGGTGCTCAGCCGGCCGAGCGGGGGCAGGACGCACAGGGCGGTCTGGTTCCCGGCGCCGCCGGGCCCCCGGGGCTCGGGCGGCGGCGCGTACGGCCACTCCACCGCGGGCACGCGGGTCGCGTCGATCCCGGAGCCGGCCAGGCGGCGCGCGAACTCGGCGGAGTCGAGGGCGTGTCCGGCGGGCAGCTCGGCGACCCGCCAGGCCCGGGTCCCGGCGGTGTCGGCGGCGTCGAGGAAGTACTCGGCCGCGAGCAGAGCCGCGTGCGGCGCGTCGGAGTCGCCGAGTTCGACGGCGTCGGCGGCCGCGCCGAGGCGCACCAGCGCCCGGCCGTCCTGCCGGGCGAGGGCGGTCACGTCGGGGTCGAGGGCGGCGACGTCGCCGCGCCCCTCGTCGAGGGCGAACAGGAACCGCCCGGACAGGGCCGTCGCGCGGGTGCTGGCGCAGAGCAGCCGGTCCAGTTCCCGGACCCAGTGGACGACGCGGTGCGTGCCCATCGGGCTGGCCACGATGTTGCGCACCCGCTCGTGGCTCGGCGCGGGCAGCAGTCCGGCGCCGTCCAGCAGCCGCGCGAGCCCGGCGCCGCAGTCGTCGGCGAGGCCGCGCAGCTGGACGTTGCCGCGCGAGGTGAGTTCCAGGTGGCCGTCGCCGAACCGGTCGGCGGCGAGGCCGAGGACTGAGGCCTGGCGGGTGGTCAGCAGCCCGCCGGGGATCCGGACGCGCGCCAGGTACCCGTCGTCGGCGGCGTGCAGCCGGAGCGCGCCGGGGCAGGCGTCGCCGCGGTCGCGTATGACGGGTTCGTCCCGCGATGCGGCGGTCGGTGGCTGGGGCGGCATGGCCGCGAGCATACCCACGATTGACCGCCCCCGACCTGTGTCCGTCGCCACCCCGACCAGCAAATCCCCACCTCCGCCTTCGAAGCGGGGGCTCGGCCAAATCCGGCTCCGCCGACTGTCGAAGCGGGGGGTGGCCCACTTCAGCCCCGTCGGCTGCCGAAGCGGGGGCGGCCCACTTCAGCCCGCCGGCTGCCGAAGCGGGGGGGCGGGCCACTTCAGCCATGCCGGCTACCGAAGCGGGGGCGGGCCACTTCAGCCCCGCCGGCGTTTGAGGCGCGGGGTCTGGGGCGGAGCCCCAGGAGCCCGGCCGGCTTCGCCGACGCCGTGGGACCGGGGGTCCGGTCAATCCAACCCCGCTGGCGCTTGAGGCGCCGGGTTTGGGGCGGCACCCCAAGGAACCCGGCTCCGCCGGGCCCCGGGCTCCGCCCGGACCCTCCCCCAGACTCCGTCCGGGGGGACCCCCACTCAAACGCCGGCGAGGCTGGACATGCCGGACCCCCGCCCAAGCCTGGGGGAACGAAGCAGCGCCTTCGAAGCCGGGCCGGCCACTTCAGCCTCGCCGGCTGCCGAAGCGGGGGCAATTCAGCCTCGCCGGCGTTTGAGGCGCCGGGTTTGGGGCGGCACCCCAAGGAACCCGGCTCCGCCGGGCACCGGGCTCCGCCCGGCCCCTCCCCCCGACTCCGTCCGGGGGGACCCCCACTCAAAC
>NZ_JBEYXK010000179.1:0-7178 GCF_040645035.1 Streptomyces sp. NPDC046876
TTCAACGGCCGCTCAAGATGCTCATCGAAGGCCGCGCACACCTCGTCCAGCGCACCCGCGAACACCGGGTACTGCGCATACAGCTCGCGCCCCATCCCAACCCGCTGGCTGCCCTGCCCCGTGAACAGGAAGCCCAGTCGGCCCGAGGCCGCCGTGCCCCGCAGGGCGCCCTGCCCGTCGACCAGCTGGTCGAGGCCGGCCAGCAGCCCGTCGCGGTCGGCGGCCACGACGGCCGCCCGGTGGGGGAACGGCGTGCGCTGCGTGGCGAGGGCGAGGCCCGCGGCCGCGAGGTCCAGTCCGGGCCGCGCAGCGAGGAACTCCCGCAGACGGGCGGCCTGGTCGAGGACCGCGTCCGGGGTCTTGGCGGAGATCAGCCAGGGCACCACGGGGAGGGCGTCCGCCTCCACCGTGTCCGAGGGCTCCTCGGCCGGGGCTTCCTCCACGATGACGTGGGCGTTCGTACCGCTGATGCCGAACGAGGAGACACCGGCACGCCGGACCCGCTCCCCCGCCGGCCACGGCCGGGCCTCGGTCAGCAGCGACACGGAGCCCGCCGCCCAGTCCACGTGGCTGCTCGGGGCGTCCACGTGGAGGGTCATGGGCAGGCTCTCGTGGCGCAGCGCCTGGACCATCTTGATGATGCCCGCAACGCCCGCCGCGGCCTGGGTGTGGCCCAGGTTGGACTTCACCGACCCGAGCCACAGCGGCCGGTCTTCCGGCCGGTCCTGGCCGTACGTGGCGAGCAGCGCCTGCGCCTCGATCGGGTCGCCGAGCTTCGTACCGGTGCCGTGGCCCTCGACGACGTCCACGTCCGTGGCCGTCAGCCGCGCGCTGGCCAGCGCCTGCCGGATGACCCGCTGCTGGGCGGGCCCGTTGGGGGCGGTGAGCTGGCTGCTGGCACCGTCCTGGTTGATCGCGGAGCCGCTGACGACGGCCAGCACGCGGTGGCCGTTCTTCCGCGCATCGGAGAGCTTCTCCAGAACGAGAACGCCCACACCCTCGCCCCAGCCGGTCCCGTCCGCGGCCTCGGCGTACGGCTTGCAGCGGCCGTCGGCGGCCAGACCGCGCTGGCGGCTGAAGTCGATGAAGGTCTCGGGGGTGGCCATGACGGTGACACCGCCGGCCAGGGCCATGGTGCATTCGCCGTTGCGCAGGGCCTGGGCGGCGAGGTGGACGGCGACCAGCGACGAGGAGCACGCGGTGTCGATGGTGACGGCCGGACCCTCCAGGCCGAGCGCGTACGCGACGCGGCCGGAGACGACGCTCGCCGCGCTGCCGTTGCCGAGGAAGGCGCCGAGGTCGTCGGGGACGTCGCTCAGGCGGGAGCCGTAGTCGTGGTACATGACGCCGGCGAAGACGCCGAGGTGGGCGCCGCGCACACTCTGCGGGTCGATGCCCGCGCGCTCCAGGGCCTCCCAGGAGGTCTCCAGGAGCAGGCGCTGCTGCGGGTCGGTGGCGAGGGCCTCGCGCGGGCTGATCCCGAAGAAGTCGGCGTCGAAGTCGGCGGCGCGGTCGAGGAAGCCGCCGTGCCGGGAGTAGGTCTTGCCGGGGGCGTCCGGGTCCGGGTCGTAGATGCCCTCGGTGTCCCAGCCGCGGTTCTCGGGGAACGCGGAGACGGCGTCGCGGCCGTCGGCGAGCAGCTCCCACAGTTCGTCGGGGGTGGTGACGTCACCGGGGTAGCGGCAGGCCATGCCGACGATGGCTATGGGTTCGCGTTGCCGGTTTTCCTCTTCGTGCAGTCGGCGCCGGGTTTCCCGCAGCTCTGCGGTCGCCCGCTTGAGGTAGTCGAGGAGCTTCTGTTCGTTCGACTCTGCCGACACGTGGTCCACCTCGCGGAAGAACGGGAGATACGGGAATGCGGGAATGCGGGAACGCGGCAACGCAAAAATCCGAAATACGGAAACCATTGATCGCTCTGACGAGGCTATTTCGCGCCATGCGGCCGAACCACCCCTGACGACCCCTATCGGACCGGTGTGACCACACGCCGAAGGGCGCGGCAGCACAGGTGCTGCCGCGCCCTTCGAAGGCTCGGGCGGAGCTCAGGCCGCGGCCGCGAACAGCCCGGTGAGCGTGGCCCACAGGGAGCCGGGGGTCGCGAACGTCTCCATGGCCAGGGCGTCGTCGGTGAAGGTGACCTGGTAGGTGTTCTCCAGCTCGATGAGCAGGTCGACGATGCCGAGCGAATCAAGTCCGAAGTCGCGCAGATCGAGGTCCGCGGAGAATTCGGCGTCGTCGGGCAGGAAGGTCAGGTGCGGCCTGACAATGGGTTCGAAACGGCTGTCCCACACCATGGGGATTTCCTTTCCAGCGGCCACGGGCCGCTCAGTCGCGGGCCAGGACGCACTCGATGACGCTGTGCTCCGTGGAGAGGTTCTTGATGGAGCGGACCTCCAGGCCGGCCTTGGCGGCCTGGGCGCGCATGTCGTCCTCGCCGCGGATGCGGGTGCCCTCCTCGCAGACGACCATCTGGAACAGGGAGCGGATGGCGGAGGCGTTGTCGTGGCCGAGGAGCGGCTCGATGACGAAGAGGACCGGCTCGGCGGCGACGCCCTCGGACTCCTCGATCGTGCGGACCATGGCGCGCTGGACGCTCTCCAGGATCTTGCTGCTGCTCTCGGGGCTCCAGTTGTGCAGGACGTTCTTGAGGAAGTACGCGTCCGCGCCGCTGGGGACCTCGGTGAAGAAGTCGGCCTCGGTGAAGGACAGCCGGCCCTGCAGGTCGGTGTCCCCGGACTCGGCGAGGATGCGGGCGCCGCGGGCGGCGACGTCGCCGCGCTCGGCGACCGTGCCCGTGATGTCGGGGTGGGCGGACAGGATGCCCTTGAGCAGGTGCCCGGTGCCGCCGCCGACGTCGATGACGTGGCTGATCTCGGAGAAGTCGAAGTCGCGGGCGAGTTCGGCGGCCGCCGGGCGGGTGATGTCGGCCATGGCCCGGTCGTAGACCTCGCCGGCCTCCGGGTCGCGGTCCATGTAGGCGTAGATGGAGCTGCCGTACTCGGAGCGGGAGGAGGGGGCGCCGGTCTTGACGGTGGTGAGCAGGTCGCGCCACACGTCGTAGTACATCTCGCCGCCCAGCACGCACCAGTAGCGCATGGAGCGCGGGTGGTCGTCGCGCAGTTGCTGCGAGAGCTCGGTGTGGCCGAACGTGCCGTCCTCGTTCTCGTGGAAGACGCCGACTATGCCGAGGACGCGCATCAGGTAGAGCACGCCGTCGGGGTGGGAGTCGGTGAGTTCGGCGATCTCCTCGGCCGTCTTGGGGCCGTCGGCGAGGTGGTCTGCGATGCCGAGGCGGGCGGCGACGCCCAGGGAGCGGGAGATCCATCCCATGCCGGCGAGCTGCAGGAGCTGCATCCTTGTTCCATCTCCTCAGTGAGTGGGGTGGTGCGGTGGGCGGGAGTCGGTGGGGGCGAGCCGCAGGACGGTGCGGTGTTCGAGCACGTCCTGCAGGCTCAGGCGCAGTCCGTGTCTGCGGGCCCGGCCGACGACTTGTGCGGCGCCGAGGCTGGTACCGCCGAGGGCGAAGAAGTCGTCGTCGACTCCGACCTTCGGGGCCTGGGTGAACTGGGCGAACAGGGAGCACAGCAGCTCCTGTTCGGGGGTCTCGGGGGCCCGGTACGCGGTGCGCGCGGTGAACTTCGGCTTGGGCAGCTCGGCGGTGTCGAGCTTGCCGTTGGCGTTCAGCGGCAGCGCGTCCAGGGTCAGGAACGCCGTCGGCACCATGTAGTCGGGCAGCGTCCGGGCGAGGTGGGACCGCAGTCGGCGCTCGTCCAGTACGTCGATACCGGCGGCGGGGACGGCGTACGCGACCAGGTGCACCTCGCCGGACGGCTCGCGGTGCACGGTGACGGCGGTGCGGCCCACGTCGGGGTGGCGCAGCAGGGCCGTCTCGATCTCGCCGAGCTCCACGCGGTAGCCGCGGATCTTGATCTGCCCGTCGAGGCGGCCGAGGTACTCCAGGATCCCGTCGTCCCCGGCGCGCACCAGGTCGCCGGTGCGGTACATGCGGCTGCCGGGCGGGCCGTACGGGTCGGCGACGAAGCGTTCGGCGGTGAGGGAGGGGCGGCCGAGGTAGCCGCGGGCCAGCTGGGTGCCCGCGATGTACAGCTCGCCGGGGGTGCCGGGGGCGACGGGCCGCAGCAGGTCGTCGAGGACGTGCAGGCGGCTGGTGCTGGTGGGGCGTCCGATGGGCACGGCGGCGCCAGGGGTCAGGGGGTCCTCGGGGGCCAGGACGTGCACGCAGCAGCCGACGGCGGCCTCGGTGGGACCGTACTCGTTGACGATGGTGACGCCGGGGTTGCGGCGGCGGAAGGTGTCGACGACCTCGCTGAGCAGCTGTTCGCCGCCGACGACGAGCTGCCCGGTGGGCGCCGCGCCGTCGGGGAGGGTGTCGAGCAGCGCCATGTGCGAGGGGGTGACCTTCAGCAGACTGGCCTGCTGCCCGCCGGGCTCCTCCAGGGCGGCGATGCGGACCGCGCCGCCGTGCAGCAGGGGCGCGTACAGGGTGGTGACGGTCATGTCGAAGGCGACCGAGGAGTGCAGCAGGGCACTGCCGGCGGCGCTCGGGTACAGGGCGCGGGCGTCGCCCAGGTAGGCGGCCAGCGCCCGGTGGGTGACCACGACGCCCTTGGGCCGGCCGGTGGAACCGGAGGTGTAGATGACGTACGCGGGATGGTCCGGATCCAGCGGCGTACGGCGCTCGCCGTCGGAGACGGGGTGCGCGGGTATGGCGTCCAGGGCCCGGACGGTGTCCGGGTCATCGAGGAGAACGACCGAACCCGCGGCACCGAGACCGGCACCACCCTCACCGCTCGTGAGGAGGAGGACGGGGCGGGAGTCCTCCAGCATGTACGAGAGGCGCTCGCGCGGGTTGTCGAGGTCGACCGGCAGGTACGCGGCGCCGGCCTTGAGGACGGCGAGGAAGGCGACGACGAGCTCCGCGGAGCGGCGCAGCCCGACGGCGACGAGGTCCTCGGGCCCGATGCCCCGCTCGATGAGGTACCGGGCGAGCCGGTCCGCACGCTCGTGGAGCTCCGCGTACGTGAGCGCGGCGCCGCCGTGCACGAGAGCGGTGGCCCCGGGCGTCAGCCGGGCCTGCGCGGCGAGCGACTCCGGCACGAGCACGGTGGCAACGGAATCGGCAGCGGCCCGAACGGGCCGGCCTGTGGTGGCGATGGTCATGGGTGGTTCACCTGCCCGCGGGCTGTCGGTGGCGGTCGGACGCGATCAGGGCGCTCACGGCGCGGGCCGCGGCCGGGGCGCGCAGCAGGTCGTCGTGCGGGACGTCGATGCGCAGCTCGCGGCCGACCGGGTGGCGGGGGGCCGCGGAGGTCACCGCGGTCGCCCCGGCCCAGGCGGCGGGGTCGGCGAGGTCGGCGGCGGCGGTCAGGTAGCCGACGAGCGCGCTGAAGGCACCGGACAGCTCGTCGCGGATGTCGTCGTCGAGGTCGAGGCGCTCGGCGGTGGTGGCGACGGCCTCGCCGAAGGCCTGCTCGAGGACCAGGCCGGTGGAAGCGACCGCACCCGTCCCGTCGGGGCCGCCCTGCTGCTCCAGCCGGTTCCCCACCGCATGGAAGGCGGCGAGTTCCGCCTCGTCGAGCACGGCAGCGAGCGTGCCCCCGACCCCGTGGAAGTTCCGGAACATCCCGTCACATGACGGAAGTTCGGGGTCGAGCAGGATCACCTGCGGCCGCTCCTGCCACTCGCCGATCCGGTCGGCGAGGGCGGCGGCGAAGACCGAACCGGCGCAGTAGCCGGCCACGGCGGCTACGCGGGTGCCCTCCTCGCGCAGCCCGGCCAGCCACCAGTCGAGGTAGGCCCCGCCGGTCCGGGCGACCTCGTCGCCCGGCAGCGGCGGCAGGCTGGCCCACACGGTCAGCGGCGGGTCCAGGAGCGGGGCCAGGTCGGCGAACTGGGCCTGCTCGCGGCCGCTGCCGGTGAAATCGACCACCAGCGTGACCGCGTCGTCCGCGCCATGACTCAGCGCTCTCCACGCTCTCGGGCTCACCGTGATTCCCAATCCTTGCGACGTCAGGAACTTCACTTCACGCTAGGGTCCCGGCCTTGATCTGCGGACCCCTACCGTTCCCGGCCGGACCCCTAACAGCCGACCGGGCGTACTGCGGGGGCGGGGTCAGCCCGCCCCGACAGCGCTGACCAGCACCCGCTCGCGAATGACATCGAGAACCTCCTCGGGCCGATCGGCGAGGTAGAAGTGGCCGCCGCCGGGGAAGACCCGCAGCTCGATGCCGGCGCTGGTGTGCTCCTCCCAGGCGCGCGCCTCGGCCAGGGTGGTGGTGGGGTCGTTGTCGCCGACGAGGACGGAGACCGGGGTGTCGATCCGGGTGCCGGGCTCCGCCCGGTAGGTCTCCACGGCCCGGTAGTCGTTGCGGATGGAGGGGATCGCCATGCGCATGATCTCCTCGTTGCCCAGGACCCGGGCGTCGGTGCCGCTGAGCCGGCGCAGCTCCTGGATGAGCCCGTCGTCGTCCCGGGTGTGCACCCGGTCGGCCCGCGTCCGCGAGGGAGCACGCCGCGCCGAAGCGAACAGCCGCACGGGCCCGGGCAGCGCGGCGTCCTGGAGCCGACGCGTCACCTCGAAGGCGACGGTTGCCCCCATGCTGTGCCCGAACAGGTACACCGGCACGTCCGGTTCGGCAGTCACCAGGGCTGCAAGCTCACTGAAAATCCGGTCGGCGAGCACGGCAACGCTGTCGATCAGCGGCTCCCCGCGCCGGTCCTGACGCCCCGGATACTGAACGGCGAGCACGTCGATGTCGGGGGCCAGGGCCTGCGCAACGGGAAAGTAGAAACTGGCCGATCCCCCGGCATGCGGAAAACAAACCAGCCGCGGAGCCCCGGGCCGAGCGTCACCATAGCGACGCAGCCAAACACTGTCAGTGGCGGGACGAGAGCTCACGAAAGCCTCCTCAGGCTAGATCAAACGGCAATACGGCGATACAGCGACACAAATCCAGCCCGCCCGGCACCATCCAGCCCGCCCGGCACCATCCAGCCGACGCGGCACCATCCAGCCCACGCGGCACCATCCGGCCCGCCCGGCACCATCCAGCCCGGGCGGCACCATCCAGCCCCGCCGGCGTTTGAGGCGCGGGGGTCCGGGGGCGGAGCCCCCGGGGGGTGCGGGGCGCAGCCCCGCAGCGGGGCCCGGGGCCGCC
>NZ_JBEYXK010000180.1:0-7075 GCF_040645035.1 Streptomyces sp. NPDC046876
GAACAACTCCCACTACTCGTCCGGCACCAGCCGCTCAACAATCCCCACCACGACCGACAGCCTACCCAACCACCCAAATGAGATGGCCTCTTAGGGCAGCGTGTCGGGACGTGGCGCTAACTGACCCACACTCATTAGGCTTGCCGCCCGTCCGGCGGCCCCGGACTGTGGGGTGGAGCTGGCACAGCCAGCCGAAATAGGGGGCAGAGCGTGGAGTGTGAAGGCTGTGTTGGTCGGCTTGAGCCGGATGGCATGCTGCTGGGCTTCTGGCGACAGGTAGGTCTGAGAAGGAGGGCGTCCCCACGGAGCGGGGACGCCCGCGGTGTGGCGCGTTCCTTCCTGAGCCTTGACGTGCAGCAATGGCGATATGGCCAGGTCTGCGTTCATTAGATGGATTCACTGGAATGTGCGGCGGCGTGCTGCAAGGCGCCGCCTGGCGGACCGTCGTCGGCGTGCAGGCCGACCCGCCACTCCTGCACCGCCGGCCTCGCGGCTGTCGTTGCTCCTGCTGAGCCTGCCGGGTCTGGCGACCATCGCCGCGTTGCTCTTCATTTGGCTGCAGGTCGCCCAGGCCGGCAGGCAGCTGCAGATTGCCGAGGACCAGCAGATCACCACCCGCTTCAACGATGCGGTGGGCAATCTGGCCTCAAAGGCGGTGGATGTGCGCGTGAACGGGATCTATGCCCTGGAGCGCATCATGAAGAATTCTGCCGCGCATCAGCCCACCGTGGTCTCCCTGCTCTCCACCTACGTGCGCCAGCACGCCCCGCTGCCACGGAAGACGGCACCATCGGCTGATGTGTATGCGGCCCTGGACGTCCTGGCGCGGCGTCAGCCAGAGCATGACCTAGGGACGGTGGTGAACCTGAGCAACACAGACCTGCGCGATTGGCTGCCGGGCCGAGTCGTCAGGCTCCAGGGTGCGGTGCTCACTGGGGCGGATCTCCGCGGCGTGGACCTCTCGTACGCCGACCTTGAAGACGCCTCCTTGGAACAAGCGAACCTGGCGCACGCCACGCTGTGCTCCCTCACGTGCGCCAACCTGCACGAAACGGTCTTGCGGGGTGCCAACCTGCGGGGTGCCGACCTGCACATTGCCGACCTGACAACAGTGAGCTGGTGTGATCCTCCGCCCTCAGAGGGCGGGTGCGCCAGCCTGCGGGAAGCCGATCTCCGCTTCGCGAAGCTGACTGATGCCAACCTGCGCAACGTGGACCTCTCCTACGCATACCTGGCCGACACGGACCTGGACGATGCAGATCTGACTGGTGCCAAGCTCACGGGAACTGTGCTCGAAGGGGTCAAGATCCCCGGGGTGAAAGGGCTCTTGTGGCACTCACCCACACCGCTACATGAGGCCAGCGTCCGAGATCGCTGAATTTCCCGAAGAGCACCGCCGGCTGAACACTGTCCTGAACTGGGGCCGAGACAAGATCGCCATAATCGAACGGGACACCGCCCGTACGGCCGGCGACCTCCGGCATCGGGGTGGTGGCCTGGTGTTTTCTCAGGTTGGCCGAGTTTCCAGGTGTGCCCAGGTGCACTGATTTTGCCCCGCGGCTGGCTGCGGGGGCGGGAGAGGGCGTCTGGTTGGCCTGTACGCCCAGCGCGGTCAGCCGTGCCTGCTGCTGGGGTAGGGGCCGGGCCCAGGTGGCCGGCTGCTTCTGCTGCCGGAACCACTTGTCGGTGTCGTCGCCGTCCATGGGCACGCCGGGGGCGATGTCGGGCAGGTGGCCGTCGGCGTCGACCAGGTCGGTCGGGACGCGGTAGTGGCGTTGCCAGTCGAGTGGCCAGGGGCAGTGCCAGTCCTGGTCGATCGCGGCGAGCTGCGCAGCCCGGGTCGTGGCGGTGTTCTCGTTCTTCCCGAGTCCGTTCTTCGCGCCCTTCCTACGGAGGTTGGCCATGCACTGCCCGACGGGCACCACCTCGTCGTTCGATTTCCAGGGCGGCGGCCGCCGCGCCGGCTCCCTCGGGCTGCAGCACCCCGGGCAAGAGTGAGACCGGGCGGGACTGTCCGGGACCGCTTCGCTTCCCGTCGCTACGCAGTGGACGGCACCGATTCCCTACGATCGTGCCGTGCCCACCTTTTCCCTTGAACGCACGCCCTCGCTCGCCCCCGCGGAGGCGTGGCGCAGGCTGACGGAATGGCCCCGCCACGCCGACGTGGTCCCGCTGACCAGAATCGTGGTGCTCACCGCGCCGCCGACCCACGAGGGAACGCGTTTCGTGGCCCAGTCGGGCATCGGACCGGTGACCGTCGACGACGTCATGGAGGTGACGGTCTGGCGCCCGCCGGTGGGCGACGGACCTGGCCTGTGCCGGCTGGAGAAGCGCGGCCGCGTCGTCCTGGGCTGGGCGGAGATCGAGGTCCGGCCAGGGCCGGGGGGCCGCAGCCGGGTGGTGTGGCGGGAGGAACTGCGCATCCGCTTCCTGCCCCGCCTCTTCGACGGCGTCCTGAACCGGACGGCCCGCCTCGTGTTCGGCCGCGCGGCGACCCAGCTGCTCAGCAAGGCCTGAACGACGACGGCTCTGAAGGCGACCGAGCCGATGCGCCGCGCCTGCCGGGTCGCCGTGGCGTGGTGGATCGGGGTGTGCGCGACCGGTCAGGGACACCGCGCTGCCGCCCCGGCGGTGGGCGACGATCTCCGTGTCGATGGACAGGGCGGTCTCCTCGGGCGTACGGGCGCCGAGGCCGAGGCCGATTGGGAAGCGCGGGCGGGCCAGTTCCGCAGGAGGTTGTGGACGATGCGGGTGATGTCGGAGTACGGCGCGTTCGGGCCGGTCGACCTTCCCGGCTAGGAGTCGGCCGGAGGGGGCTCCGGGGGTGTTGGCCGGTTTGTGTGGCGTGGGGACGGGGACGTTCCTTAGCCGCAGGCGGGCGGTAGGGCTCGCGGGTAGGGGTGGGAGGGGAACCGCCCGAGGTGGTCCTGGAGCTCGTCACTAGGCTTCGGCACCATGACCAGCGATATTGGTTTCACCTGTACATGCTGCGGGGCCCACCACCTTGAGCTGCCGATGAACTACACGGCCGAGGCACCGGCGGTGTGGGATCCGGCCTTCGCCGACGCCGATGACTGCCTGCTCTCCTCGGACCAGTGCGTGGTCCGCGGGCAGCACTACTTCGTCAAGGGCCTGATCGAGATACCGGTCATCGGCAGCGACGAGGTGTTCTCCTGGGGCGTCTGGGTCTCGCTCAGCCGCGAGAACTTCTCCCGGGCTGCGGATTTGTGGGACACCCCCGGCCGTGAGGCCGAGAAGCCGTACTTCGGCTGGCTCACCACCGACCTGCCGGTCTACCCGACCACGACCCTCAACCTGAAGACGCACGTGCACACCCGCCCGGTCGGTGAGCGCCCCTTCGTCGAGCTCGAGCCCACCGACCATCCCCTCGCCGTCGAACAGCGCACGGGGATCACCCTGGACCGCGTGCGGGAGATCGCGGCCGCGGTGCTCCACTCCGGCGACGGCGAGCAGCAGTGACGGCTGCTGTGGCGGCCTCGCTCCGCCGCCGACCCCGTTTGCAAATCTGGCCCGTGGCCCGCGCCTGTTGGATAGCCGCGTGGTGAGGCGCAAGAGGGAGAAGATGAAGCGGCCCGACTGGGGCGTCCCGAAGGGGATCGTGCTGTTGGCGACGCCAGAGGGCTGGCGCCACAGCGTCCTCACCATGGAGGGCGGCATGCTTTGCGGGCGTCTGGACGTGCCGATCAACACCGACCCGCAAGACGCGCGGGCCGCGGCGGCCCGGATGGTCACGGAACTCGCACGCGACTTCCACGACACCGACGTCGAGGTGTGCTGGGATCCGCCTCAGGAGCCCTGGTCATGGACTGCTCAGGTCACCCTTGCCGCCGGGGCCGAACCTGCTCCGCCGGACACCGAAGGTTAAGTGGCAAGCTCAGGCCGCGGGTAGGGCGGTGAGGAGTAGAGCCAGGGAGCAGCGGCGCATGCCGCGTGCCGCAGAAGCCTGTAAGGCTGCCTTTGGCAGCCCCGCGGGGCCCTCGGATGGATGACGCGGCGGCCTCCCGCCCGGCCCGGCAAGGTGCTGGTGCAGACCCGCCGCGGGTCACTGGTCCAGGACCGGTGGCCGGACCTGGCGGCGGCCGCCGCCGAGCAGCTGCCGCACGGCCTGGTCCTGGACGGCGAGCTGGTCGTCTGGGACGCGGAGGCGGGCCGGTTGTCGTTCGAGGCGTTGCAGCGCCGGGCCGCCGCTCGCGCCCACGGTGCCCATGCCCTGGCCGCGAGGTGGCCGGCCTGCTTGGTCGCGTGCGACGTCTTGGAGCTGGACGGCTGGAGTAGCTGCTCACCGACCCCGCCCTGACGCCACCTGGACGCTCATCCCGATGACGACGGAACTGTCCAAGGCGCGGGAGTGGCTTCCGTCCTGGCCCGATGTATCCGGGGGCGTCGTTGCCAAGCCCTTGAACGGCCGCTACTTGCCCCTCTATCGCGGGTGGACCAAGATCCTCCGCAGGGACGCAAGCGAGCCGGTCATCGGCGCGGCCACCGGCACCCTGGCCCCCCGCAACTCCTTGTCCTCGGCCGCCACGACCAGGACGGTCGGCTGCGGGCGGTCGGTCGGACCGTACCGCTGCGCCCGGAGGTTTCCCGGCAGGTCGGCGAGCACCTCGCCCCGGCTGGCCTCGGCCACCCTTTCGAGGGGATGCGGTTCGCTGCGTCGTGGGGCAGCCGCGACGTCCTGGAAGTCACCCCGCGACGTGAACCGCGTCGTTTGATCAGTGGGCACGGTGCGGCTTGCTGCGGGTCCGGGGGCGCGGCGGGCGGGCGCCGCGGTGCCGGCCCTGGCGGCCGGGGTCATCGGTGGCCGTCAGGATCACCGCGAGGCCGAGGGGGAGCAGGGTGAGGAAGGAGAACATCATGGCGTGCTTGTGCCCACCGGTCTCCGCCTGATGCGGGGCGGCGTGTGGCGGGGTCCGGCGGTGCCAGGTGCCGCTGCGGCACGATCTGCCGCCGCGTGACCCGCAACGGGGCAGGGGCGGCCGACAGGCGGTGACCTGTTGCCGGTGAAGCGCGCGTGGTGGGCCGGCCGGTGGTGAAAGTCAGCTCGTTCGGGGAGTGCGTCCGCGGGTCCCGGGGCAGCCGCGGTGGGGGAGGGCACTTGTGAAGAGTCCCCGGGCCAAGGGCCGGTCACCCGAGAAGCCGGCTTTCGGCCCCTGATGTAACTGACCCCAGGAGGAATCGGCATGTCGCAGGTCAAGGAGTCCATCGAGGTCGACGTCCCCGTCCGTACCGCATACGACCAGTGGACGCAGTTCGAGTCGTTCCCGCAGTTCATGGACGGTGTCGAGCGGATCGAGCAGCGGAGTGACACCCTCACCCACTGGGTGACGAAGATCGCGGGTGTCCAGCGGGAGTTCGACGCGGAGATCACCGAGCAGATCCCGGACACGAAGATCGCCTGGGTGACGGTCGGGGGAGAGACGGAGCAGTCCGGGCTGGTGACGTTCCGCCCGATCGACCCCGCCCATACCGAGGTGACCTTCATGATGGACTTCGACCCCGAGGGGATGGCGGAGAACATCGCGGACAAGTTCGGGTTCGTCGACCGGCAGGTCAAGGGCGACCTGAAGCGGTTCAAGCACTTCATCGAGGACCGCGGCGCCCCGACCGGCCAGTGGCGCGGCCAGGTCTGACCCCCACACCCCTCATGTTGGGCCTGGGCCGCGGCATGGTGGCGGCCCAGGCCCGCGACGGCTGACGTCCGTGAAACCGTCGCGGAGCACGAGTCTGCGCTCGCAGCCGTGCCCGGGACATTTTCGGTATACGGGGCGCGATTCCGTCTGCGGGCTGTCCGGGCGGTCCGGGCGGCGCAGCGGCTGCGGGCCCTGTTGGTCCGGACTTCGCCTGTTGTCGGTGTGGTAGTCCGTGGACGGCACGAGCGGCTGGTCAAGGACAGCAGCCAGGGATCCGGCCAGGCTCGGGACGATCAACGCGGCCGCTTCCGTGCCAACGTCTGGCGCGGTGAAGATGTCCTCGACCAACCGCTCGGCCATCCGCGGGGCCTCCGGCCGTAACAGGGTGGCCAGGCGGCGCCGGCCTGCCTTGCGGATCTGCGCGGGTGGTAGCAAACACCGTTGCACCGCTGGGTCGTGTCCGATGGGCCCGCGGAATCGCTTGGGCGTAGGCGAGATGGTGCGGCGATGATGTGCGGGTGTTCTACGAAGATCTCAGCGAGTACGACTACCAGGACGAGGATGCGTTCACGGACAGGGAGTCGGGCTTCTACGCGCTCTCGTACCGCCCGGCGTACACCCGCCTGAACATCGGGTGGCTGGAAGCCGGCAAGCCGTACTCGACAGGCACGGTCCCCATGGCGTTCGTGGAGAAGCTGAAGGCTGTTCAGGAGGTCCAGTGGATGAACGTCTGCCTCGGTGTGCACGAGTGCGACCTGTGTCCTGCGGATGAGGCTCCGGAAGGGAACGGGGAGGTACGGATTCCGGGCGAGCCCGGGATCGCTTACGCCGCTCCGTTCCTGACCACGCACTACATCGCCGCCCACGGCTACCGACCGCCACAGGCCTTCATGGACGCCGTTCTCGCTGTCGACCTCGACGCATGGGCCGCCACACGGTGGCCCGACGTCCCCTTTCCCTGGGTGCCAGATGACGCGGAACGCATGCTGGAGTAGCGGCGAGCCAGGCTCACGTGCGCACCAGAGCCGTATCGAGGCCACGGTGACCGTCCCGTGAAAGACGAATGTTCGGGCGGTTGCCGCCGGGGGCGGCCAGGCCTTCTCCCTCGCCGCATCAAGCAAGCAGCTCATGCGGCCGCCGGAGGTCACCGGGGCGGCGGCCCTGTCCACCCATCGCGCCGGTCCCCCGTCCGCCCCTGCACGGCCGGCAAAGTAGGCTCCGGACTCGCCGTGCGCGGTCATTACCCGGCCGTGCCGGGGGTTCACACGGCGGGCCCTGTGGCCGCGCCACTCGATCAGCAGCGCGTCGTCCAGGGCTGTAGGCCGCTCCCGCTGCCGTGTGGGGGGGGGGGGGTGGGGCCGCGCCCCCCCCGGGGGGCGAGGGTGGGGGGGGGGGGGGGGGCCTGGTTAGGGGGGAGGGGTCGG
>NZ_JBEYXK010000181.1:0-6970 GCF_040645035.1 Streptomyces sp. NPDC046876
TACCCGACGCTATTCCTATCTGTTTGTGGCGCGGGGTTTGGGGCGGCGCCTCAAACGCCGGCGAGGCTGAATGTGCCGGACCCCGGCATCGAAAGTACGAGGAGCAAGGCAGCCGGAACCCCGGGATTCGGTGGGGTGGGCCGGGGCCCCTCGGGCCGGGGTTCAGAAGATGGTGAAGTGGGCGCGGGTCAGGGATTCGGCGCGGGGGAGGTCGCCGGCGATGAGGGCCTCCAGAAGGTCCGTGTGCTCCGCGGCGTCCGCGACCAGACCCGCCCGGCCGGCACGCGCAGCCCCCGGCAGCGGCCACTGGGAGCGCCGGTGGAGCTCCCCGGCCACCTCGACCAGCTGGTCGTTCCCGCCGAGGGCGAGCACCTCCCGGTGGAAGGCCCGGTCGGCATCCGCGTACCCCGCGAGGTCGCCGGCGGCCGCAGCCTCGGCGGTGGCGGCTGCCGCCGGCCGCAGGGCCGACCAGGCCTCGGCCGGGACCGTACGGGCCAGCCGCAGCATGACCGGGACCTCCAGCAGCGCACGGACCTCGACCAGCTCGGCGTAGGCGCGGGGCGTACGGGCCAGGACGCGGAAGCCCCGGTTGGGCAGGCATTCCACGGCGCCCTCGAGCGCCAGCTGCTGCATCGCCTCGCGCACGGGCGTGGCGGAGACGCCGAAGCGCTCGCCCAGCGCCGGGCCGGAGTAGATCTCCCCCGGCACCAGCTCGCCGTCGACGAGCGCGGCGCGCAGCGCGTCGAGCACCTGGCGGCGCACGGAATGGCGCAGCACCTTCTGCGTCGGGATCAGCGCCGACACCCCGGTGGGGGCCGCTTCGCGCACTCGGTCCTCCTGGAGGGGTTCGGGCCTGTCGGGAGAATAGTTGAATCCGCCAGCGAAGTGGACGCAAGGCGGCGCAGCTCACGCCGCCGGTGCAGCCGGCGCAGCCGGTGCGGCCGGGTGCCGGCACCGAACCCGCGGGGCGTCGTATGGGGCACGCCGGCCCCGCACGCGGCACGGCGGGTGCGGCCAGGTGACGGCCCCGGGCCCGCGCGCGCCCGTGTACGCGGGGGCGCGCCGCAACGGGACGGAACGGGCCGTCACCGCCCCGGAGGCGCTCCTTCCGGACCGGACCCCACGGCCCGGGCCGACGGCGCCCCGCGCCGCTCGGCCCGCCGGCCGTGGCCGGCGCGACCTCCCCGGCCCGGTCCGGGCCCGCAGCCCGTACAGCCGGAGCCACCCGGACGGCCGGCCCGGCGCTCACCCCCGCTCCGCCGCCGGAACGACACGGTACGGCCCGATCGGCACATCCACTCCTTCGCCGAGCGAACCCACCCGTCCTGATGACCGTAATCGAACACAACTCCCGCCACTCGAGCGGCAGTTCGACACACAACACCCTATCCGGCGGGCCCCGCCCCCCGATGGCGTCCACTTGCCACGAAACCCGCATGCCGAGGCGATCTCCTGCGCCACCATGGCCCCGGTAGGCCGCATACGCGAGGCAAAGGCAAGGGACATCCGCATGAGACTGACCGACATATCGCTGGACTGGCTGCTGCCCGGCAGCCTGTTGATCCTGGGCGTACTTGCGGCAGTTGCGGTACTGGCCCGGGGCAAGCGCGAGGGCGACAAGGCCGCGGCCGACGACTCCTGGGAACGCAGCGAGGAGCGCAGGCGGCGCAAGGAGGCCGTCTACGGAACCGCCTCCTACGTGCTGCTCTTCTGCTGCGCGGCCGTGGCCGCCGCGCTCTCCTTCCACGGGCTCGTCGGCTTCGGCCGGCAGAACCTCAACCTCTCCGGCGGCTGGGAGTACCTGGTCCCGTTCGGCCTCGACGGCGCCGCCATGTTCTGCTCGGTGCTCGCCGTCCGCGAGGCCAGCCACGGCGACGCGGCCCTCGGCTCCCGCATGCTGGTCTGGCTGTTCGCGGGGGCGGCGGCCTGGTTCAACTGGGTCCACGCCCCGCGGGGCATGGGCCACGACGGCGCCCCGCAGTTCTTCGCCGGCATGTCGCTGTCGGCGGCCGTCCTCTTCGACCGGGCCCTGAAGCAGACCCGCCGGGCCGCACTGCGCGAGCAGGGCCTGATCCCGCGCCCGCTCCCGCAGATCCGCATGGTCCGCTGGCTGAGGGCGCCCCGGGAGACCTTCGGAGCATGGTCGCTCATGCTGCTGGAGGGCGTCCGCACCCTCGACGAGGCCGTCGAGGAGGTACGGGAGGACAAGCGGGAGAGGGAGCAGGACCGCCACCGCCGACGCGACCAGAACCGGCTGAACCGGGCCCGCCTCAAGGCGCTGGGCCGGCAGAACCGGGCGTTCGGCCGCTCCCGCGGCCGCCAGGTCGACCTGCCGGGACTGACTTCAGCAGCGGGCTCCGCGCCGGCCGGCGCGGAGCCGGCCATAGTCGAACAGGTACAGCTGCCCGCCCCGCGCCCCCGCCGCTCCCTGCAGGCCGTGAGCGGACCGGACACCGCTGAGGTGACCGGCCCGCGCACCGTCGACCTCACGGCCGAGGACGACACCCAGACCATCCCCCGACTCGACTCACTGGAACGCAAACTCAAGGACCTGGAGCAGCAGTTCGGCTGAGCAGCGCCCCTGCCCGGCCCCGGAGGGCCCGCCCGTCAGGCGGGCCCTCCGTCGTGGCCGGGGCCCGCGTCGCCCGACCCCTCGAAGGCTCCGAAGGCTCCGTCCAGTTCGAACCACACCACCTTGCCCCCGCCCGGCGCGACCGCGTCCACGCCCCACGCGTCGGCGAGCCCCTGCACCAGCAGCAGCCCCCGGCCGTGCGTACCGTCGTCGGCGGTCGGTACGTACGGCCGGATCCGGCCCGCGGCATAGTCCCGGACCTCCACCCGCAGCCTCGTCGGGGTGAGGGTCGCGGCCACCTCCGCGCCCTGGTCGGTGTGGACGAGGGCGTTGGTGACGAGCTCCGTGATCAGGAGCTCGGCCACCTCGGCGGTATCGGCCCGGCACCGGTGGCGCATCAGCTCCCGCAATGCCTTGCGGACCTCGCCCACCGCTTTGAGGTCCGCCCGGCGCACGCTGCGGGTGACCGCCCGCACGGCCTGCCCCGCCGCTCCCGGCGCCCCCGTCGCCGCCGCTGCCGAAGCCGACGGCTCCCGCGCCACGGGCCGGCCTCTCCTCGACGGCTTCCCGGTCTTCGCCCCCACCCGCACGGCGATGTACCTCCCCCGCGTCCCACAGCTCTCGAACAGGTCTACGGGATGCATGCCCGCCGGGGCATTCCGCACTCCTGCGGGGTTACGGACGGGGCACGTTGCGCAGGTTGGATCTGGCCATCTGGATCATCCGGCCCACTCCCCCGTCCAGCACGATCTTGCTGGCCGATAGTGCGAAACCGGTCACCATCTCGGCGCTGATCTTCGGTGGAATGGACAGGGCATTGGGGTCGGTCACCACGTCCACGAGAGCGGGCCCCTTGTGCGTCAGCGCGTCCTTCAAAGCGCCGCTGAGCTGCTTGGGTTTCTCCACGCGCACCCCGTATGCGCCCGCCGCGCGGGCGATGGCCGCGAAATCCGGATTGTGGTTGGTGGTTCCGTACGAAGGAAGGCCGGAAACCAGCATCTCCAACTCGACCATTCCGAGCGAGGAGTTGTTGAACAGGACTACTTTGACTGGCAGGTCGTACTGCACCAGGGTGAGGAAATCTCCCATCAGCATCGAGAAACCACCGTCACCGGACATCGACACCACTTGACGGCCCCGGTCGGTGAACTGCGCCCCGATGGCCTGCGGGAGGGCATTGGCCATGGAGCCGTGGCTGAAGGACCCGATGATGCGCCGCCGTCCGTTCGGGGAAAGATAACGCGCCGCCCACACGTTGCACATGCCGGTGTCGACGGTGAACACCGCGTCGTCGTCCGCCAGTTCGTCGAGGACGGCGGCGACGTACTCGGGGTGGATCGGGGTGTGCTTCTCCACCTTCCGCGTGTACGCCCTGACCACGCCCTCCAGGGCGTCCGCGTGCTTCTTCAGCATGCGGTCCAGGAACCGGCGGTCCGCCTTGGGCCGCACGCGGGAGTTCAGGGCGCGCAGGGTGGCCCGTACGTCGCCCCAGACGGCGAGGTCGAGCTGCGAGCGGCGGCCGAGGTGCTCGGGGCGGATGTCCACCTGGACGATCTTCACGTCGTCGGGCAGGAACGCGTTGTACGGGAAGTCGGTGCCGAGGAGGATCAGCAGGTCGCACTCGTGCGTGGCCTCGTAGGCGGCGCCGTAGCCGAGCAGCCCGCTCATCCCCACGTCGTACGGATTGTCGTACTGGATCCATTCCTTGCCGCGCAGGGCGTGCCCGACGGGGGCCTTGACCAGGCCCGCGAACTCCATGACCTCGGCGTGCGCGCCGGCGGTGCCGCTGCCGCAGAAGAGCGTGACCCGGTCGGCGTCGTCGACCAGCCGGACCAGCCGGTCGATCTCCTCGTCGCCGGGCCGGACCGTCGGCCGGGAGGTGACGAGGGCGTGCTCGACCGGCTTGTCGGGGGCGGGCAGGGCGGCGATGTCCCCGGGCAGGGACACCACGCTGACCCCGCTGCGGCCGACGGCGTGCTGGACGGCGGTCTGCAGCAGCCGGGGCATCTGGCGGGGGCTGGAGATCAGCTCGCTGTAGTGGCTGCACTCGCGGAACAGCTGGTCGGGGTGGGTCTCCTGGAAGTAGCCGAGGCCGATCTCGCTGGAGGGGATGTGGGAGGCGAGGGCCAGGACGGGGGCCATGGAGCGGTGGGCGTCGTACAGGCCGTTGATCAGGTGCAGGTTGCCGGGGCCGCAGGAGCCGGCGCAGGCGGCGAGCGTGCCGGTGATCTGGGCCTCGGCGCCGGCCGCGAACGCGGCGGTCTCCTCATGGCGGACCTGGATCCAGTCGATGCCGCCGGTGCGGCGGATCGCGTCGACGACGGGGTTCAGGCTGTCGCCGACGACCCCGTACACGCGGCGGACGCCCGCGCGGACGAGGATGTCGACGAACTGCTCCGCCACGTTCTGCTTGGCCATGGGTCCATCCACGCACGGCCGGGGGGATCGCGCCTGTCGGTTACGCCTTACGCCTCCACGCCCTTACGCCTCCCAGACGGCGGCGGCCGTGCGGTCGTCGGCGTAGCCCTTGACGCGGAGCTGGGTGTCGGCGAGGAAGGCGGCGAGGCCGGGCGGCTCGGCGCCGGACCAGCGGGCGGCGAGCTCGGTCGGGAGCAGTTCCTCCTCCCGCATCGGGTCGGCCAGGCCGCCGGAGCAGAGCAGCAGGGTGTCACCGGGCCGGGCGACGGCCGCCCGGAAGCGGAAGCCCTGGCCGGGGGCGGGATCGGGCTCGTGCTCGTGCTCGGGCTCGTGGTCGTGCTCCGCTGTCGCCCCGGCCGGCTCGAGGTCCTGCCACTGGCCGGCCCGCAGCCGGAACAGCCCGCCCGGGCCCGCGCCGAAGCAGACCCGGGTCCGGCACTCGGGGTCGATCGGCAGCAGCAGGACGCGCAGGCCGGCGGTGTACGCGTCCTCCCGGTGCCCGAGCTCTGCCGCGCGGGCCCGCAGCCGGCCGTAAGCGCGGTCGGTGAGCCGCTGGAGGCCGGAGTGCAGGGCGTCGCGGCGGCCGGCCCGGAGGTCGTCGGCGAGCCGCTGCCGGCTGCGGCCGACGGCGGCAGCGACCCCCCGGCACACCTCGGCTGCAGCCTCGGCGGCCCCGGCGGCGGCGCGGTCACCGCCGGCCAGGGCCACCAGGACCAGGGCGTCGTCGCCGCTGCCGAAGCGGGCGGTGAGCAGGAAGTCCCGGCGGGCCTCGGCCCGGTAGCGGGCTGAGTCGCCGCGCACCGAGGCGGCGCGCAGGGTGAACGCCCCGTGCCGGGCGCCGTCCAGGACGGTGTCCGGGACCAGCTCCTCGAGCGCACCCGGCTCGGCGGCCGGCAGTCCCCCGGGCTCGGCGGCGTAGGTGGGCGCCCGGTCCCCGAGGTACCCCACGACGGGCCGCTCCGGGGGGACGGGCGGGGCCGGCGGCGCGGGCGCGGCCGCCGGAGGCGGGGGTACGGCGGGCGCGGGTGGCCCGGGCGGCCCGGGCGGCCCGGGCGGCCCGGGCGGCACACCGGGGACGGCCGCCACGGGCGGCACGGTCACGTGGCCCAGCCCGTACCCGGTCACCCCGGCCTCCCGCGGATCCCGGGGCGCGCCCCGGCCCCCGGGCGGTACGGAACCGGCTCCGGCCGGGGCGGACGGCGGAGGTTCGGCGCCGTGGCCGCCGCCAGGACCCGGCACGCCCGAGGCCGCGGGCCCCGCCGGCGGCTGCGACCACCAGGGCAGGTCGCCCGGCTCGGGCCCCCGGTCCGGCTGCGACGGGATCAGCGGCCGCCGGGGGACGTCGGGCTCCGGCCCCGGGGCGCTGGGCGTCGCCCCTCGCGGCGGGTGCGGCTCGCGCCCCGGAGGGGTCGTCAGGGAGGCCGCCGAGTGGTAGCGGCTCTCCAGCGTGTCCCCCGGGTCGAGCGGCGGGACCGCTTCCGGTTCCTCGTACAGCTTCTGCCACCAGTCGTCCGCGCCCTGCTGACTCATGCGGCTATTCTCCGCACGCGGTCGGGGCGGAAAACGCGGAATACACGAAAAGGCGTCCCCCGCCCCCATCCATCGCACGCCCGCCCGAACCCCGAACACCCGCCGAACTCCGGGCCACGGGGCCCGCGCCAGCCCCCATCAGCCCCGCCGGCGTTTGAGACGCGGGGTCAGGGGCAGCGCCCGGGCAACCCGGGCCCGTCGAAGCCGGGGTCGGCAATTCCTGCCCCGCCGGCGTTTGAGGCGCGGGGTCAGGGGCAGCGCCCGGGCAACCCGGGCCCGTCGAAGCCGGGGTCGGCAATTCCAGCCCCGCCGGCGTTTGAGGCGCGGGATCAGGGGCAGCGCCCGGGCAACCCGGGCCCGTCGAAGCCGGGGTCGGCAATTCCAGCCCCGCCGGCGTTTGAGGCGCCGGGTTTGGGGCGGAGCCCCAAGAAACCCGGCTCCGCCGGGCAG
>NZ_JBEYXK010000182.1:0-6908 GCF_040645035.1 Streptomyces sp. NPDC046876
GGGGCTGGATTTTGCCGCTGCGCGGCAACTCCAGCCCGCGCGGCGTTTGAGCGCACCGGGCGCGAAGCGCCCGGAACGGGGCCGGGGCGGAGCCCCGGTTTCGGGAAGGGGCGGGTAGGGGACAGCCCGCGCAGCGGCGGCCCGCAGGGCTACCGCAAGCGGGGAGGCCTCACTCGCTCTCGGCGCGGATCACGTCCAGCGCGTGCTGCAGGTCGGCCGGGTAGCTGCTCTCGAACTCCACCCACTGACCGTCCGCGGGGTGCTCGAACCCGAGCCGCACGGCGTGCAGCCACTGGCGGGTCAGCTTCAGCCGCTTGGCGATGGTCGGGTCGGCCCCGTACGTGAGGTCGCCGACGCACGGGTGCCGGTGCGCGGACATGTGCACGCGGATCTGGTGCGTACGGCCGGTCTCCAGCTTGATGTCCAGCAGCGAGGCGGCGCGGAAGGCCTCGATCAGGTCGTAGTGGGTGACCGACGGCTTGCCGTCCTGGGTGACGGCCCACTTGTAGTCCGCGCTGGGGTGCCGGCCGATCGGCGCGTCGATGGTGCCGCTCATCGGGTCCGGGTGGCCCTGGACCAGCGCGTGGTACCGCTTGTCCACGACGCGCTCGCGGAACTGGTTCTTCAGGGAGGTGTAGGCGCGCTCCGACTTGGCGACGGCCATCAGCCCGGAGGTGCCGACGTCGAGGCGGTGCACGATCCCCTGGCGCTCGGCGGCGCCGGAGGTGGAGATCCGGTAGCCGGCGGCGGCGAGGCCGCCGATGACGGTGGTGCCGGTCCAGCCGGGGCTGGGGTGGGCGGCGACGCCGACCGGCTTCATGATGACGACGACGTCCTCGTCGTCGTGGATGATCTCCATGCCCGGCACCGGCTCGGCGACGACCTCGACCGCCCGCGGCGGGGCCGGCATCTCGACCTCGAGCCAGGCGCCGCCGTGCACCCGCTCGGACTTCCCGACGACACTGCCGTCGACCGCGACCTTGCCCGCGGCGGCGAGCTCGGCCGCCTTGGTCCGGGAAAACCCGAACATACGGGAGATGGCGGCGTCGACGCGCTCGCCTTCGAGGCCATCGGGAACGGGCAGGGTGCGGATCTCGGGAATCGTACTCACCCGTCGAGTATGCCGGACTCCGCGCGGGCCCGGTCCCGGCCGAGCCCCGCGCAGGCCCTCCCGGGGCCCGCGGATCAGTCCTTGTGGACCGTGCCGTCCGGGTCCAGGCCCTTGAACGAGAGCAGCACGATCAGGATGCCGCCGCAGACGATCGCCGAGTCGGCGAGGTTGAAGACGGCGAAGTGGGCGGGGGCGACGAAGTCGACGACGGCACCGCGGAAGACGCCCGGCGAGCGGAAGATCCGGTCGGTCAGGTTGCCGAGCGCACCGCCGAGCAGCAGGCCCAGCGCGATCGCCCAGGGCAGGCTGTACAGCTTGCGGGCGAGCCGGACGATCACCACGATCACGGTGGCCGCGATGAGCGTGAAGATGATGGTGAAGGCCTCGCCGAAGCCGAACGCGGCGCCGGGGTTGCGGATGGCCTCGAACTTCAGCAGGTCGCCGATGATCCGGATCGGCGGCTGGTGCTCCAGCTTGGCGACGACGACCATCTTGCTGCCGAGGTCGAGCAGGTAGGCGAGCACGGCCACCACCAGCAGCGCGGCGATCCGCCGGCGCCCCCGGGGGGCTGCGGACCCGGGCTGGGCGTCGTCCCCGACCTCCGGCGTACCGATGATGCGCTCCGCCTCTGTCACGTGAGTCCCTCGAACTAGCTCGAAACCAGGTTTCCGACGGCACAGTCCTGCCAGGTTCCTGGACCCTGACGAGCACGAGAGTACGTCAGGGTCCGCCGTCGGCGCCGCCCGGGCCGGGCCTTTCGTGCGGCTGTTCGTGCGACTGCCCGTGCGGCCGGCTAGTGGCGCCGCTCCTGCTTCTGCTTGCAGTCCACGCACAGGGTGGCCCGCGGGAAGGCCTGCATCCTGGCCTTGCCGATGGGCTGCCCGCAGTTCTCGCAGAGCCCGTAGGTGCCCGAGTCGAGCCGTCCCAGGGCCCGCTCGGTCTGCTCCAGCATCTCGCGGGCGTTGGAGGCGAGGGCCAGCTCGGACTCGCGGGTGATGTTCTTGGTGCCGGTGTCGGCCTGGTCGTCGCCCGCGCCGTCGCCCGAGTCGCGCATCAGGCCCGAGATCGCCTCCTCCGAGGCGTGCAGCTCCGCGCGCAGCCGGGTGACCTCGCCCATCAGCTCGGTCCGCGCCTGGGCGACCTCCTCGGAGGTCCAGGGGTCCTCCCCGGGGCGTACGGCGAGCTCGCCGGGGGCGGTGGCGGTCACCCTCGTCTTGGGCAGCCCGCTGGTTGCGGCCGCAGCCGTCTTCCTGGCCGTGCCGGTGCTCTTCTTGGCAACCACTTTCCGGGCTCCCGTCTGTTGCGCGGCCTGCGCCGCCCCCTCGGCCGCGGCCGCCTTGGCCGTGGCCTTCCTCGCGGTCGTCGCGGCCGCCGTGCGGGCGCCGGCCGCCTTGGTGGCCGTGGTCTTCGCGGCCACCGCCTTGCCGGCCGCGGTCCTGGCGGCCGCGGTCTTGCCGGCCGTGGTCTTGGCCGTGGCCTTGGTGGCCGCGGTCTTCACGACCGTGGAGTTCTTGGCCGTGGAGTTCTTGGCCGTGGAGTTCTTGGTCGTGGGGTTCTTGGCCGCCGGCTTCTTCGCCGTGGACTTCACGGCCGCCGTCTTCTTCGCCGCCGCCGGGCTCCTCTTCGCCGTGGCGGCCTTCTCGGCCACCGTCTTCACCGCCGTCTTCACAGCTGCCTTCCCGGCAGCCTTCCCGGCCTTCTCGGCGGCCTTCCCGACAGCCTTCTCGGGAGGACTCCCGGCAGTCTTTTTCGCCACCATGGCCGCGGCCCCTTCACATACTGTGACCTTGCACGCGAATCGTGCCGGAACGATAAATCGACTCCCGTCCCGCGGCAACGGGGCACGCGTCCGTCGAGGCCAACCTGCATCCGTTGTGCCCAGCAGGGAGCCCGGTAATCCGCCCCACCCGTCCCACCCGATCCCCCGGCGGCGCACCGGACCGTTCGGGTCAAGCCACCGCCCGCCCCGTACGCCGCCCCGCGCCCCCGGCCGCGCCCCGTCCCCGGGCCCCCGTAAACCGGTCTGCCGAGCACGCCCCCGCCCCGTACACTGGGCCCAGCGAAAGGCATGGACGGGGACGAGTAGCGTCGGACGCAGCCGTGAGCGACCCGGGGACGGTGAGAGCCCGGGGGCGAGCGCGACGTGAAGGATCACCCCTGAGCCGCCGGAAGAACGCCCGCACCGCGGGTCAGTAGAACCGGCTCGCACCCCAATGAGGGGGCCACCGGACCCGTCCGGCGGCCAAGGAGGGTGGTACCGCGGGAGCCGAGGCTCTCGTCCCTCCGGACGGAGAGACGAAACCCGCCGGAGGAAGACGAAAAGCCTCATGACGAACCCGCCGCAGTACCGCCAGGTCCCCGCTCAGGTCGACCTGCCCGCGCTGGAGCACGCCGTCCTGGAGTTCTGGCAGGAGCACAAGACCTTCGCCAAGACCCTCGAGCAGTCCGAGGGCCGCCCCGAATGGGTCTTCTACGAGGGCCCGCCGACCGCGAACGGCATGCCCGGCGCGCACCACATCGAGGCCCGCGTCTTCAAGGACGTCTTCCCCCGCTTCCGCACCATGCGCGGCTACCACGTGGCCCGCAAGGCCGGCTGGGACTGCCACGGCCTGCCCGTCGAGCTCGCCGTCGAGAAGGAGCTCGGCTTCAACGGCAAGCAGGACATCGAGGCCTACGGCATCGCCGAGTTCAACGCCAAGTGCCGCGAGTCCGTGACCCGCCACACCGACGCGTTCACCGAGCTCACGACCCGCATGGGCTACTGGGTCGACCTCGACGAGGCGTACCGGACCATGGACCCGGAGTACGTGGAGTCGGTCTGGTGGTCCCTGAAGGAGATCTTCAACAAGGGCCTGCTGGTCCAGGACCACCGCGTCGCCCCCTGGTGCCCGCGCTGCGGCACCGGCCTGTCCGACCACGAGCTGGCCCAGGGCTACGAGACGGTCGTCGACCCCTCCGTCTTCGTCCGCTTCCCGCTGACCTCCGGCCCGCTGGCCGGCGAGGCGGCGCTCCTCGTCTGGACGACCACGCCCTGGACCCTGGTGTCCAACACGGCCGTCGCGGCGCACCCCGAGGTCACCTACGTCGTGGCCTCGAACGGGACCGAGAAGCTGGTCGTCGCGCAGCCGCTGCTGGAGAAGGCCCTCGGCGAGGGCTGGGAGGCCACCGGCGAGACCTTCACCGGCAAGGACATGGAGCGCTGGACCTACCGGCGCCCGTTCGAGCTGGTGCCCTTCGAGTCCCCGGCGCACTTCGTCGTGAACGCGGAGTACGTCACCACCGAGGACGGCACCGGTCTGGTCCACCAGGCCCCGGCCTTCGGCGCCGACGACCTCGCGGTCTGCCGCGCGTACGGCCTGCCGGTCGTGAACCCGGTCCGCCCCGACGGCACCTTCGCCGAGGAGGTCCCGCTGGTCGGCGGCGTCTTCTTCAAGAAGGCCGACGAGAAGCTCACCGCCGACCTCGACGCCCGCGGCCTGCTCTTCAAGCACATCGCCTACGAGCACAGCTACCCGCACTGCTGGCGCTGCCACACCGCGCTGCTCTACTACGCGCAGCCGTCCTGGTACATCCGCACCACCGCCGTCAAGGACGCGATGCTGCGGGAGAACGAGAAGACCAACTGGTTCCCCGAGTCGGTCAAGCAGGGCCGCTTCGGCGACTGGCTGAACAACAACATCGACTGGGCCCTGTCCCGCAACCGCTACTGGGGCACCCCGCTGCCGATCTGGCGCTGCGAGGAGGGCCACCTCACCTGCATCGGCTCGCGCGCCGAGCTGTCGGAGCTGTCCGGACAGGACCACTCGTCCCTCGACCCGCACCGCCCGTACATCGACGACGTGACCTTCCCCTGCACGGCCGAGGGCTGCGCGCACACGGCGGTCCGCGTCCCGGAGGTCATCGACGCCTGGTACGACTCGGGCTCGATGCCGTTCGCGCAGTGGGGCTACCCGTACAAGAACAAGGAAGTCTTCGAGAAGCGCTACCCGGCGCAGTTCATCTCCGAGGCGATCGACCAGACCCGCGGGTGGTTCTACACCCTGATGGCGGTCGGCACGCTGGTCTTCGACAAGTCCTCGTACGAGAACGTGGTCTGCCTGGGCCACATCCTCGCCGAGGACGGCCGCAAGATGTCCAAGCACCTCGGCAACATCCTCCAGCCGATCCCGCTCATGGACCAGCACGGCGCCGACGCGGTGCGCTGGTTCATGGCGGCCGGCGGCTCCCCGTGGGCGGCGCGGCGCGTCGGCCACGGCACGATCCAGGAGGTCGTCCGCAAGACGCTCCTCACCTACTGGAACACGGTCGCCTTCCAGGCCCTGTACGCCCGCACCTCGGGCTGGGCGCCGTCGGCGGCCGACCCGGCCCCGGCCGAGCGCACCGTCCTGGACCGCTGGCTGCTGTCCGAGCTGCACGCCCTGACCTCCGAGGTCACCGAGGCGATGGAGGCGTACGACACGCAGCGCGCCGGCAAGCTGCTGTCCGCGTTCGTGGACGACCTGTCGAACTGGTACGTGCGCCGCTCGCGCCGCCGGTTCTGGCAGGGCGACAAGGCGGCGCTGCGCACGCTCCACGACGTGGTGGAGACCGTCACCCGCCTGATGGCGCCGCTGACGCCGTTCATCACGGAGCGGGTCTGGCAGGACATGATCGTCCCGGTCACGCCGGACGCCCCCGAGTCGGTGCACCTGTCGACGTGGCCGACGGCCGACACGGCGGCGATCGACCCGGTGCTGTCGCAGCAGATGCAGCTGGTGCGGCGCCTGGTCGAGCTGGGGCGCGCCACGCGTGCCGAGTCCGGGGTCAAGACCCGGCAGCCGCTGTCGCGGGCCCTGGTCGGCGCGGCGGGCTTCGACGCCCTCTCCGAGGAGCTCCAGGCGCAGATCACGGAGGAGCTGAACGTCTCCTCCCTGGCCTCCCTCTCCGAGGTGGGCGGATCGCTGGTGGACACCACCGCGAAGGCGAACTTCCGGGCGCTGGGCAAGCGGTTCGGCAAGGGCGTGCAGGACGTGGCCAAGGCCGTGGCCGCGGCGGACGCGGCGGCGCTGTCGCTGGCCCTGCGCTCCGGTGAGGCCACGGTGGAGGTGAACGGCGAGACGGTGGTCCTGACCCCGGAGGAGGTCATCATCACCGAGACGCCGCGTGAGGGCTGGTCGGTGGCCTCCGACTCCGGTGCGACGGTTGCCCTGGACCTGGAGATCACCCCTGAGCTGCGGCTCGCCGGGCTGGCCCGCGACGCGATCCGCCTGATCCAGGAGGCCCGCAAGAACTCGGGCCTGGACGTCGCGGACCGGATCGCGCTGCGCTGGTCCTCGACGGACGCCGAGGTGGCCTCGGCCCTGACGGACCACTCGTCGCTGATCGCGGACGAGGTCCTGTCGACGGACTTCGCCTCGGGCGAGGCCGACGACTCTTACGGCACCCCGTTCACGGACGAGTCCCTGTCCCTGACGTTCCGCCTCCGCAAGGCATAAGGGCCGAACGCACGAAGCGGCGCCCCCCCCTGACGCGAGGGGCGCCGCTTTCGCGTGCGTGCGCTCACACGCAGGGAGCGGACCGGATTCGAACCGGCGTCCTCCCTCTTGCTGAGAAGGCGCGACGACCTCTGCGCTACCGCCCCCTGCGCGCGATCACTTTACCCGCGCCCCTCCGGGGCTCCCGCTGCGCGGAGCCTGTCCCCTCCCCGCCCCTTCCCGAAACCAGGCTCCGCCCGGACCCGTCAAAGATCGGGGGCTCCGCCCCCGGACCCCCGCGCCTCAAACGCCGGCGAGGCTGGAATTGCCGCGCAGCGGCAAAA
>NZ_JBEYXK010000183.1:0-6717 GCF_040645035.1 Streptomyces sp. NPDC046876
CCTCAAACGCCGGCGGGGCTGATTTCAGCCCGCGCGGCGTTTGAGCGCACCGGGCGCGGAGCGCCCGGGTCTTTCAGCCCCGCCGGCGTTTGAGGCGAACGGGGGCCGGGGCCGCAGGCCACGGTTTCGGGAAGGGGCGTGGTGGGGAACGGCTCCGCGCAGCGGGTCCGGCGGTGGCCGGAGGGGGTCGGGGGCCCGCCGGAGGCTAGAGGTACTCGGTCGGGATCACGGCCTCGCCGCGCGACAGCTGCGTAGCGGAGAGCGGGAGCCCGCCGCGGGCTCCGCGGTGGCGGTCCCGGGCGGCCTCCAGCGGCTCCCGAGCCACCACCTCCCCCGCCTTGACCAGCTGGACCAGCAGCTGCCGCTCGGCAAGGGCGTTCGGGACCGGCCCGGTCCCGACCACCTCGGCCTCGGCGACCCCGTCCCCGTCCAGCCGCCGCGCCGCCCACTTCCGTCCCCCGACGGAGGTCTTCCCCCCGGTGGCCTTCTTCGCCACCGGCACCAGCGGCGCCTTCGGGTCCGCGGACTGCGCCCGCGCCACCAGCTTGTAGACCATCGAGCAGGTGGGGTGCCCGCTGCCCGTCACCAGCTGCGTACCGACCCCGTACGCATCCACCGGCGCCGCCGCCAGCGAGGCGATCGCGTACTCGTCGAGGTCCGAGGTGACCACGATCTTCGTGCGCTCGGCCCCCAGCTCGTCCAGCTGCTGCCGCACCCGGTGCGCGACCAGCAGCAGGTCGCCGGAGTCGATCCGGACCGCGCCCAGCCCGGTCCCGGCGATCTCCACGGCGGTGCGCACCGCCTCGGCCACGTCGTACGTGTCCACCAGCAGGGTGGTCCCGCCGCCCAGCGAGGCCACCTGCGCGGTGAAGGCGTCCCGCTCGCTGTCGTGCAGCAGCGTGAAGGCGTGCGCGCTGGTCCCGACGGTCGGGATCCCGTACCGGAAGCCGGCCGCCAGGTCCGAGGTGGAGGTGAAGCCTCCCACGTACGCGGCGCGCGAGGCGGCCACGGCGGCCAGCTCGTGGGTGCGCCGGGCGCCCATCTCGATCAGCGGCCGCTCCCCGGCGGCCGAGGCCATCCGGGAGGCGGCGGCGGCGATCGCCGAGTCGTGGTTGAGGATCGACAGGATGACCGTCTCCAGCAGCACGCACTCGGCGAAGCTGCCCTCGACGCGCAGGATCGGCGAGCCGGGGAAGTACACCTCGCCCTCGGGGTAGCCCCAGATGTCACCCGAGAAGCGGTACGAGGAGAGCCAGTCCAGCGTCCGCATGTCGACGACGGCCCGCTCGCGCAGGAACTCCAGCACGGCGCCGTCGAAGCGGAAGTTCTCCACCGCGTCCAGGACGCGGCCGGTGCCGGCCACGACTCCGTAGCGCCGCCCCTCGGGCAGCCGCCGGGTGAACACCTCGAAGACCGAGCGGCGGTCGGCGGTGCCGTTCGCCAGGGCGGCCTGCAGCATCGTGAGCTCGTAATGATCCGTGAAGAGCGCTGTCGACGGCACGTCCACCGGCAGGCCCAGGTCCGCAGGGTTCATGCCACGGATGCTAGCGCACATCTCGTCAGAGTGACGAAATGTAGGGCCGGTTTGTGCAACGGACCCGTCACGGTGGCAGCATGGGACAAGTGAGTGTTGCTCCCATTGAGATCGAACGCACCGAGTCGGCCGAAGAGACCTCCGCGGTCCCCGAACCCGACGTTCCCTGGGTGACCCTGGTGCACAACGACCCGGTCAACCTCATGAGCTACGTGACGTACGTGTTCCAGGCGTACTTCGGCTACACGAAGGACAAGGCGCACAAGCTGATGCTCGACGTCCACCACAAGGGGCGGGCCGTCGTCTCCAGCGGCACCCGCGAGGAAATGGAGCGCGACGTGCAGGCCATGCACGGCTACGGTCTGTGGGCGACCCTCTCCCAGGACCGCATGTGATGGGGCACTCCGCAGCGATGTTCGAAGCCCTGAAGGGCGGCGGAGCCGCCATCGCGCTGGACGAGGTCGAGATCTCCATCCTGCGCTCCCTGGCCGTCAACCTCCTCGAGCTCATCGGACCGGGCGCACCCGAGCCGGACGCCGACGCCGACCCGCTCGCCGTGCTGTTCGCCGAGGAGCACCAGGGCCCCACCGAGAAGCCCGCCGACCCGGCGCTCGCCCGGCTCTTCCCCGACGCCTACGGCGGCCCCGGCTCCGAGGGCCAGGGCGTGGACCAGACGGAGATCGCCGCCCGTTCGGCGGAATTCCGCCGCTTCACCGAGAACGACCTGCGCACCCGCAAGCGGGAGGACGCGCTCGCCGTCGTCCACAGCCTGAACGCCCTCACCCCCGGCGAGGACGGCTCGGCCGTGCTGGAGCTCACCGGCGAGCTCCCGCTGCGCTGGCTCGGCGCGCTCAACGACCTGCGCCTGACCATCGCCGCCCGCCTGGACATCACCGAGGACGACGAGAGCGCGCTGCTGTTCGGGCTGCCGGACGACGATCCGCGCAAGCCGATCTCGATGGCGTACGTGTGGCTCACCGGCCTCCAGGAGACGCTCATCGAGACCCTCTGAGGGGCTCGGAGGGGGCTCGGAGGGGGATTGGAGGGGCTCGGAGGGGCCCCTCACCCCATGCTGTTCGCTCAGCGGACGCTCAAATCCGGATAACGATCAGATCACCGTCATGCGGTGATCTGACTTTTTTCATCCCCCATGTCCTGATTTATATGTGATCTGCGCCACATATCGGCCTCTCGGTCGGAGATCGACACGTGATAGATCTTCACGACCGCCGACGGGAACGCCACCCATGTCCCCCTCGGCCTGCTTCAACCGGCTGACCGCCGGCGTGCAACTCCATCCGTATCCGGGGGGATCGAGGACCCGATCCGCAGCCATCGAAGGCGCGGGTCGGCGTGGAGAAAGGCGCACCAACACATGACCTCTGTGCAGGTCGAGCAGCACGACAGGGCACCCGGCGAGGGCGCCGGAGCCGAGGGTGGCGAGGGATACCACCGCACACTCGGCGCCCGCCAGATCCAGATGATCGCGATCGGCGGCGCCATCGGCACCGGCCTCTTCCTGGGGGCCGGCAAGGCGATCTCGAAGGCCGGACCGAGCCTCATCCTGGCCTACGCCATCGCGGGCCTGGTCATCTTCTTCATCATGCGCGCCCTCGGCGAGCTGCTGATGTACCGCCCGGTCGCGGGCTCCTTCTCGGACTACGCCCGAGAGTTCCTCGGCCCGTTCTGGGGATACGCCACCGGCTGGACGTACTGGCTGTTCTGGGTGGTCACCGGCATCACCGAAGTCACCGCCGCCGCCAAGTACATGACGTACTGGACCCACGACAGCTTCCCGCAGTGGGCCTACGCGCTGATCTTCACGGTCGTCCTGTACACCGCCAACCTGATCTCGGTGAAGCTCTTCGGCGAGCTGGAGTTCTGGTTCTCCATGGTCAAGGTCACCGCCATCGTCGGCATGATCCTGATCTGCGCCGGCATCCTCACCATCGGCTTCAGCGACGCCGCCGACGGCGCCACCTTCGCCAACCTGTGGAACGACCGCGGCTTCTTCCCCAACGGCATCGGCGAGACGCTGATGACCCTGCAGATCGTCGTGTTCGCCTTCCTCGCGGTCGAGCTGGTCGGCGTCACCGCCGGCGAGTCCAAGGACCCCGAGAAGACCCTGCCCAAGGCCATCAACACCGTGCCGTGGCGCATCGCCGTCTTCTACGTCGGCGCCCTCATCATGATCATGTCGGTCATCCCGTGGTCCAACTTCAAGGCCGGCGAGAGCCCCTTCGTCCTCGCCTTCGAGAAGATGGGCCTCGGCATCGGCGCCGCGATCGTCAACTTCGTGGTCCTCACCGCCGCCCTGTCCTCCTGCAACTCCGGCATGTACTCCACCGGCCGCATGCTGCGCGACCTCGCGCTCAACGGCCAGGGCCCCAAGGTCTTCACCAAGCTGACCAAGAACGGCACCCCGCTCGTCGGCACCACCGTCTCCGCCGCCCTCATGCTCGTCGGCGTCTGGATCAACTACGTCGCCCCCGGCAAGGCCTTCGACTACGTCGTCTCCTTCGCCACCATCTCCGGCATGTGGGCCTGGATCGTCATCCTCGTCTGCCAGATCCGCTACCGTGCCAAGGCCGACCGCGGCGAACTGCCCGCCTCGAAGTTCAAGGCCCCGGGCTCGCCCTGGACCAGCTGGTTCGCGCTCGCCTTCATCGCCGTCGTCATCGTGATGATGGGCGTCGACGCCGACGCCCGCGTCTCGCTCTACTGCGCCCCCCTGTGGGCGCTGATCCTCGGCCTGTCCTACGCGGTCCTCAAGCGCCGCGACCCCGCCGGAGCCGCCTTCACCAAGGCCTCCTGAAGCCTGTGAAGCCCTGCGGGGCCTCGGAAACCGGCCGGCCGTCACGGCCGGGAGCCAAGGCCCCGCGGACCACGTGTCCAGCATCCGGGCCCTTGCGTACCACACCTCGGTACGCAAGGGCCCGTCTGCTTATCCTGTCGCTCATGCTGACCCTCACCCAGGCCCTCTACGACCAGATCGTCGCGCACGCCCGCAAGGACCACCCCGACGAGGCGTGCGGCATGGTCGCCGGCCCGGCCGGCACCGGCCGCCCCGAGCGGTTCATCCCCATGCTCAACGCGGCCCGCTCGCCCACGTTCTACGAGTTCGACTCCAAGGACCTGCTGGCGCTCTACCGCGAACTCGACGACCGGGACGAGGAGCCCGTGATCGTCTACCACTCGCACACCGCCACCGAGGCCTACCCCTCGCGCACCGACGTCTCCTACGCGGGCGAGCCCGGCGCCCACTACGTCCTCGTCTCCACCGCCGACACCGACGGCCTCGGCGAGTTCCAGTTCCGCTCGTACCGCATCGTCGACGGCGTGATCACCGAGGAAGAAGTGCAGGTCGTAGAGGCCTACTGACCACCATGCGAGCAGACTGCGTCCACGATGCGGGATCACACTCCATACGGGGGACCGGGAATCGTTAACATGACCGCATGGTTCCCCACGACGTGAGCATCGAGACGCCCGGCAGCCTGCTGCTCGTGGCCCGGCTGCACGTCGACCTGTGCCGCCTCGCCAGCAGCATCTGTCCTGCCGCCTGAGCATCCACAGCACCCCGCCGGGGCGCCACCGGCGCCGCGCGCCCGCGCCGGGGGCGCCCCCGCCCTGCCCCGCCTGACACCACCACTGGAGCCTGCCATGGCCATCGAGGTCCGCATCCCCACCATCCTCCGCACCTACACCGACGGCGAGAAGGCCGTCAGCGGCAAGGGCGCCACGCTCTCCGAGCTCTTCGCGGACCTCGAGACCCGCCACAAGGGCATCGAGGAGCGCATCGTCGAAGGCGGCAAGCTGCGCCGCTTCGTCAACGTCTACCTCAACGACGAGGACGTCCGCTTCCTGGACGGCATCGCCACCCCGGTCAAGGACGGCGACAGCGTCACCATCCTCCCGGCGGTCGCCGGCGGCGCTGCCTGATGCGGTACGACTCCCCGCTCGCCGCGGTCGGCAACACGCCGCTCGTCCGGCTGCCCCGGCTGTCGCCCTCCGAGGACGTCCGCATCTGGGCCAAGCTGGAGGACCGCAACCCGACCGGCTCGATCAAGGACCGCCCCGCGCTCCACATGGTCGAGCAGGCAGAGAAGGACGGCAGGCTCCAGCCGGGCTGCACCATCCTGGAACCCACCTCGGGCAACACCGGCATCTCCCTGGCGATGGCGGCGAAGCTCAAGGGCTACCGGATCGTGTGCGTCATGCCCGAGAACACGAGCCAGGAGCGCCGCGACCTTCTCACCATGTGGGGAGCCGAGATCATCTCCTCGCCGGCGGCGGGCGGATCGAACACCGCCGTCCGGGTGGCCAAGGAACTGGCGGCCGAGCACCCCGACTGGGTGATGCTCTACCAGTACGGCAACCCGGACAACGCCGGCGCCCACTACGCCACGACCGGCCCGGAGATCCTGCGCGACCTCCCGTCGATCACCCACTTCGTGGCGGGCCTGGGCACCACCGGCACCCTCATGGGCGTGGGCCGCTACCTGCGCGAACACGTCGAGGGCGTCAAGATCGTCGCGGCGGAACCCCGCTACGACGACCTCGTCTACGGCCTGCGCAACCTCGACGAGGGCTTCGTCCCCGAGCTGTACGACGCCTCCGTCCTGACCACCCGCTACTCGGTGGGCTCCGAGGACGCCGTCACCCGCACCCGCGAGCTGCTCCAGCAGGAGGGCATCTTCGCCGGCGTCTCCACCGGAGCCGCCCTCCACGCGGCGATCGGCGTCGGCCGCAAGGCCGTGGCCGCCGGCGAACAGGCCGACATCGTCTTCGTCGTGGCCGACGGCGGCTGGAAGTACCTCTCGACGGGCGTCTACACGGCCCCCACCACGGAGGAAGCCATCGCAGTCCTCCAGGGCCAACTCTGGGCCTGACCCCGTCCGATCCCGCCGGCGCGTGAGCGGGGGCCAGCCCCCAGCTCCGCTGCCGCCGACCGCTGCCGCGGCCGGTTGACCGCGTGCCGCCGCCCGCCGCCATCGACCGGCTGCCGCTGCGCGGGGCCGTTGCCCTCCCCGCCCCTTCTCCCCCAGCTACCGCTGGGAGGTGCCCCCAGAAACCGGGCTCCGTCCGGACCCGGTTCCGGGCGCTCCGCGCCCGGTGCGCTCAAACGCCGCGCGGGCTGAAATCAGCCCCGCCGGCGTTTGAGGCGCGGGGGTCCGGGGGCG
>NZ_JBEYXK010000184.1:0-6589 GCF_040645035.1 Streptomyces sp. NPDC046876
CTCAAACGCCGGCGGGCTGGAAAATCCAGCCCGCGCGGCGTTTGAGCGCACCGGGCGCGAAGCGCACGGAACGGGGTCCGGGGCGGAGCCACGGTTTCGGGAAGGGGCGGGGTGGGGACCGGCTCCGCGCAGCGGCAGCCAGCCGCAGGCGGCCCCCCGAGCCGGAGGGTCAGGCGGGCCCGAGGCGGCAGCCCGGGGGCCCCGGCCCGGAGGGTCAGGCGGTCCGGAGCGTGGTCAGGGCTCGGCGGGCTATCTCGCGGCCGATCGGAAGCGAGGCGGTGGCCGCCGGCGACGGCGCGTTCAGGACGTGTACGGCCCGCAGCCCCTCCCGGATCAGGAAGTCGTCCACGAGCGTCCCGTCCCGCAGCACGGCCTGCGCCCGCACCCCCGCCCCGGAGGCCACCAGATCCGCCCCGGAAACCCCCGGCAGCAGCCGCCGCACGGCCTCCGTGAAGGCCGCCTTCGACAGCGACCGGTGGATCTCCCCGGCCCCGTACCGCCAGTGCCGGGCGGCCATCCGCCAGGATCCCGGCCAGGCCAGCTCATCGGCGAGGTCCCGCGGTCGCACGACCCCCCACCCGTACCCCTCGCGGGCCAGCGCCGGCACCGCGTTCGGCCCGACGTGGACCCCGCCGCCGATCCCGCGGGTCAGGTGCACCCCGAGGAAGGGGAACGCCGGGTCGGGCACCGGGTACACCAGCCCCCGCACCAGCTCCGGCCGCGCCAGGTCGTAGTACTCCCCCCGGAACGGCACGATCCGCATCCCCGGGTCGTCGCCGGCCAGCCGCGCCACCCGGTCGCACTGCAGGCCCGCGCAGTTCACCAGCACCCGCGCCCGCACCACCACCCCCGCGGACGTCCGCACCGCGATCCCGGACGCGCGCCGCGCGATCAGGTCCACGGCCCCGCCGTACACGATCTCCGCCCCGGAGGACTCGGCCAGCTGCCGCGCGACCTGCCCGTAGTCCACAATCCCGGTGGTGCCGACGTGGATCGCGGCCAGGCCCTGCACCTCCGGTTCGTACTCGGTGATCTGCGCGGGCCCCAGCTCCCGCACCGGGATGCCGTTCTCCCGGCCCCGCTGCACGAGCGCGTGCAGCCGCGGCAGCTCATCGCGGCCGGTGGCGACGATCAGCTTGCCGGTCACCTCGTGCGCGATGCCGTGCTCCGCGCAGAACTTCACCATCTCGGCGGCGCCGCTCACCGCGAAGCGCGCCTTCAGCGACCCGGGCCGGTAGTAGATCCCGCTGTGGATCACCCCGCTGTTGCGGCCCGTCTGGTGCATGGCCGGGCCGGACTCCTTCTCCAGCACCACCACCCGGGTCCCCGGCGCCAGCCGCGACAGGGCGTACGCCGTCGAGAGCCCGACGATCCCGCCGCCGACCACCAGCACGTCGCAGTCGATCCGTCCCCGTCCCCGGATCCGGTCCCTGCCCTCGCCGCTCACGCTGCCCATGCCGCCCAAGCTGCCACCTCCCACCCCTGCATACTGCACCCCGCCACTGACACAGCGGCTACGCGGGGGCCACCAGCAGCGGCCGGGCCCGCTCCCGCAGTTCCGCGACCCGCGGCTCGTCCCCGTACGGCTCCAGCCGGTGCAGCAGGTCCCGTACGTACTCGGTCGTCCGCGCGGAGGAGATCCGGCCCGCGACCTCCACCGCCCTGGTGCCGGCGGCGCAGGCCGCGTCCAGGTTGCCGGACTCCAGCTCGGCGACCGCGCTCACCACCAGCCGCAGCCCGTGCGAGCGCACGTACTCCTCCGTCGGCCGCGACAGCGCCTGCTCGGTGAAGCGCCGCACCTGCCGGGGCAGCTTCAGGTCCCGGTAGCACTCCGCCGCGTCCGCCGCGAAGCGGTCGTACGAGTAGAAGCCCAGCCAGGTCGGGTCCGGATCGCCCTCGCGCGCCCGCTCCAGCCAGCCCTCCGAGGCCCGCAGCGCCGCCTCGGCCGCCGCCGAGTCGCCCGCCTTCGCGTGCGCCCGGGCCTCCACCAGCCGGAAGAAGCTCATGGTGCGGGCGGTGGCCAGACCCCGGTTGCGCTCGACGGCGGCCTGCGCCAGGTCCACGCCCTCGTCCGGGAAGTCCCGGTACGTCGCCTGGAGCGACATCGACGCCAGCACGTACCCGCCGAGCGGCACGTCCGCGGCCGCCCGGGCCAGGCGCAGCGCCTGGATGTAGTACCGCTGCGCCGCCTCCTGCTGCCCGGTGTCGAAGGCCATCCACCCGGCGAGCCGGGTCAGCTCGGCCGTCGCACCGAACAGGGCGCGGCCCACCTCGTCGCTGTACGAGCCGAGCAGCAGGGGCGCGGCGTCCACGCGCAGGCACTCGGGCACCATCGAGGAACGCCAGTCGCCGCCGCCGTACTTGGAGTCCCAGCGGCGCGCGTCCTCGGCGGCCTCGCGCAGCTTGCTCACGTCGCTGTGGCCGACGCGC
This sequence comes from Streptomyces sp. NPDC046876, assembly GCF_040645035.1. Lineage (NCBI taxonomy): Bacteria > Bacillati > Actinomycetota > Actinomycetes > Kitasatosporales > Streptomycetaceae > Streptomyces > Streptomyces sp. NPDC046876. The sequence goes on from NZ_JBEYXK010000184.1 coordinate 2,431, forward strand.
TGCGGCGAGGCGTCCACCGCCGCCGCGACGAACGGCACCGGGGGCGCGGCCGCGGACGACGATCCGGCCGCGGGCCCGGCGGCGGGCGGTGCGTGCGGAGTTTCGCCCGAGGGCCGCGCGGGCACAACGGTGGACGGCGACGCCGCCGCAGTCGCCGACCCGCCGGCGAGGGAGGCGATCGAGGTGCGCGAGGTGGCCGCTGCTCCCGCCGCCCGCCCGCCGGGTGCCGCGCCCTCGCGGGCCGGTGCGCCCTCGCGCGCGGTTGCGCCCTCGCGCGCCGGTGCGGGCTCCCGGGCCGGCGCGGCCTTCTGGGGCGGTGCGGGCTTCTGGGGCGCCGCGGGCTCGCGCGCCACGGAACCGTCCGCCGGAGATATCAGCCACCGCGAGGCGGGCGTCGCGTACGCGGCCACCGAGAACGAGCCGGCCAGCGACTGCCAGATCCCGCCACCGCCCCGCCGCCCGGCCAGGTCGAGCCGGTACAGGTCGGTCGCCGAGCGCACGGCGTCACCGACGTCGCGCGGGAAGGCCAGCCCCACCTCGGGCGCGGGATCGGCGTCCGCCAGCCCGATCTCGTGCAGCGGCACCGGCCGCCCCAGCTTCGCCCCGATCGCGGCCGCGATCAGATGCGGGGCCGCGCCCTGCGGCACCATCCCCTTCGACACCCACCGGGCCACCGACGTCTTGTCGTAGCGCAGCGTCAGACCGCGCTGGGCCCCGAGGTCGTTGACGCGCCGGGCCAGCCCGGCGTTGCTGATGCCCGCCAGGGCGAGAACGGCGCCGAGCTTCTCGTTGGGTTCGCGGAGCTCCCTGGACATGCGCCACCCCTCGTCACGCGCGGAACGCACACAACTCACACGCAGCCACCAGTACGCACCCACGCGGACGCGGCCCTGCCCGCAGCCGACGCAGCCGTACGCACTCGTGCACCGCCGGGCATAGGCGCCCGGCATTTCGTAAACCCAGCGTAGTTCCCCGCCTCCCAAGCGTTAAGGCCCCGACTTCCGTATGGCGGGATTGTTGTCCGCCCGCACAGCCGGACCCGGGCCCGCGGCGACGGCGCGCGCCCGCCCCCGTGCTCCGTCCGTGTGGCCGTGCGCCCGCCCGTGCGCTCTGGCCGGTGTCCGGCCCCGGCGATTCGATGTGCGGTGCGTGGGTCGGCCCGCTGCGTGGATCCGGCGGGCCGGGGGATGCCGCTGCCTCAATCCCCGCGGGTGGCGGAACGGTCCGGGGGGTGGATCCCGCCTCCCGGACCGCGCCCGCGCACCGCGGCGGCCGGGTGCTCCAGGGTGTGCGCGCCGTACGGGGTGCGACCGAAGAATGGCTGAAACCGGCCTATGGGGCGGGGGGAACGGAACGTCAAATACGGTGTGACCGAGGCATGTTCGCCGACACAGGCGTCCTCCTCGGTCACTCCCGCACGCCCGTCTCGTGGCAGCATGGACCCCGAGCCACCCGGGGTCCAGCCGGCCGCGCCCTCAGCCGCCCTCAGCGCTGCCTGAGCCGACCGCGCCGTCCGTGCCCCGGTCGATTGCCCACGGCCTGGGGAGGCGGCGGTGCGCTGGTTGGTCGGGTGGAGCAGTATCGCCGCGAGCTTCGGCACGGCCGGCCGCGTCGCCGACCACGGCAGCCGGGGCGGCCGGAGCAGCCGGGACCCGTACGACCGGGCTGCGCACGCCGCCGAGGGGCTGGTGAGCGGCGGCATCGCGGACGCCGCCCACGCCGACGACCCGGCCGGCCAGGACGCCGACCGCACCGTCGTACCGGTCGGCGCCCAGCTCCTGTGGGGCGACCCCGACCCCCTGTGGGCCGTCGGCGACTGGCGCCCCGACGAGATCCGCACCCTCGCCGCCGACCCCGCCGACCCCTTCACCCGGATCGCCGTCCTCGGCTGCTGCGGCGCGGACGACGCCGAGCTGCGCCGCGCCCTCCTGGCCGCCCGCGGCGGCGCCCTGCGCCACCTCACCCAGTGGCCCGGCAGCTACACCGCCGTCGTCCAGACCGGCCGCCGCATCACCGTCGTCGGCGACCTCGCCGGCGCGCGCCCCGTCTTCTACACGCCCTGGGCCGGCGGCACCGCGTACGCCACCGCCGCACTGCCCCTCGCCGACCTCATCGAGGCACAGCTCGACATCGGCCACCTCGCCGCCCTGCTGGCCTGCCCCGACAGCCCCGAGGCACTGGGCGACGGCACACCGTACGCCGGCGTGCGGCGCATCCCGCCCGGGCACGCGCTGATCCTGCGCGAGGGCTCACGGGAGATCACCGGGTACGAACCGGTCGCCTCCCTCGCCGTGGCCGCCCCCGCCGCCGACCCCGAGCACGCGGTGGAGGGCGTACGGGAAGCATTGGTGGACGCGGTGCGCGCCCGGCTCACGGCGCCCCGCCATGCCCCCGACACCCTGCCGTACGACCCCGGGCCGGTGCCCGGAATGGGCCCCGCCGACCGGCGCGCGGCCCGCGGCGCCCCCGCACCCGGCGTCGGCGCCGACCTCTCCGGCGGAAGCGCCTCCGCCACCCTCGCCCTGCTCGCCGCCGGCCTGCCCGGCGCTCCGGGCACCCTCCCCGGCTCCGGATCCCGCCTCCTGGCCGTCACCTTCAACGACCTCGCCACCCCGCAGGGCCGCGAGGCCGAACTCGAACGCGCCCGGGCCATCGCCGCCGACCCCCGGCTGCACCACGTGGTCGTCGCCGCCGCCGAGGAAGCCCTGCCGTACGCCGACCTCGACGGCCCGCTCACCGACGAACCCGGGCCCTCGCTGGTCGTGGCCGCCCGCGAACGCCGCCGCCTGGCCGCCGGCTCCGCCGACCACTTCGTCGGACACGGAGCCCGCCAGGTCCTCGACGCCCACCCCGCCCGGCTGGCCGACCTCCTGATGGACCGCCGCCGCCGACACCTCCTGCGCCCCATGGCGGCCCTGGCCCGCTCGACCCCGGGCGACTCCTCCTCCCTCCTGGTGCCCTTCTCCGTGTACTCCGCGGCCCGCCGCCTCGCCCGTACGCCGTACCGCGCGGGCATGGAAGAGGCCGCGGCCCGGCTGCGCGAGGGCGACCTGTGCGCGGCGGCCGTCGCGGACGGCCCGGTCGGGGCCTCGCTCGCCGCCCTGACCTGGTCCCGGCCGGGGCCCGCCGCGGGCTGGCTGACCGGGGAGGCGCTGGCGGAAGTATCGATCCGCCTCGCCGCTGCCGCCGGGCGGCCCCCGCTCTCGCTCCGGCCCGGCGAAGCCCGCGCCCGCGCCGCCCTGACCCGGCACGCCGCCGACCACCGCGTCTTCGAACAGGCCGCGGAGGTCCGAAGCCAGCGCCTGCACGCCCCCTTCCTGGACAACCAGGTCGTACGGGCCGCCCGCGCCCTGCCCGAATCCCTCCGCGTCCAGCCCGGCGCCCGGGCCGCGATCCTGCGCACCGTCCTGACCTCGGCCGGAGTCCGCGAACTCCCGCCCGGCTGGGGCGCCCCCGCCCACACCCCGAACGAAACGGCCACCCGCCTGGGCCTGCGCGAGGCCCTTCCGTCCCTCCTGGCCCTCTTCACGACCCCCCTCCTGGCGGACGCGGGCCTGATCAACGCAAAAACCGTCCAACAGGCCCTCCTCGACGCCGCGGAGGGCCACCCGGTCCCGCTGGACGGCCTGGCGGAACTCGTCTCGATGGAACTGTGGCTGACCCGCCTCCTCTCCCGCCGAGGCACCTGCTGGACGGGCACGACCACCCCCCGCCGCAGAGCCGTCCCCAACGGCGTACCGGTCCCCCGCCCAGCCCTCTCCTGACCCCGGCAACATCCAGTCCGCAGGCGTCTGCCCAGCGAACCCGGCTGCGTCAGGCGTTGCTTCTGCCTGAGCTGTCGAAGCCGAGGGCCGGCAAATCCAGCCTCGCCGGCGTTTGAGGCGCGGGGTCTGGGGCGGAGCCCCAGGAGACCCGGCTGCGCCGGGCACCCGCCGCCGCAACGGCTTCCGCTGCGCGGAGCCGTTCCCCCACCCCGCCCCTTCTCCCCCAGCTACCGCTGGGAGGTGCCCCCAGAAACGCCTCAATCGCCGGCGCGGCTCAAAGATCGGGGCTCCGCCCCGGACCCCGCGCCTCAAACGCCGGCGGGGCTGAATTCAGCCCGCGCGGCGTTTGAGCGCCGGGCGCGGAGCGCCCGGAACGGGTCCGGGCGGAGATCGGA
>NZ_JBEYXK010000185.1:0-6568 GCF_040645035.1 Streptomyces sp. NPDC046876
CCGTTCGCCTCAACCGCCGGCGGGGCTGAAAGACCCGGGCGCTTCGCGCCCGGTGCGCTCAAACGCCGCGCGGGCTGGTTTATCCAGCCCCGCCGGCGTTTGAGGCGCGGGGTCTGGGGCGGAGCCCCAGGCGGGGGCCGGGGCCGCAGGACTCGGTTTCGGGAAAGGGCGGGGTGGGGAAGTGGCTCCGCGCAGCGGGTGGGGTCAGGCTCGGCGGGCCGAGGGGTTGCGGTCCGGGCTGGCCGGGGCCGGGATGCGCGGGGTCGTCGCGCAAGGGGCCGAGGGGCCGGCCTGGGCCGGGAGCCGGACCGGTCCGGCACAGGGCACCGCTTCGGCGTCGGCGTCGGCGTCGGCCGCGGTGCAGTCCATGGTCCGCGGGAGTTTCAGGGCCATCAGGGCCCCCGCCAGCAGCAGGCCGGCGCTGACCACGAGCGTGACGTGCAGCCCTTGCACGAAGGAGTGGCGCGCCGCGCTGTACAGCGCGTCCCCGGCCGCCCCGCCGAGGTGCCCGGCGATCTGGTACGCCTCGCCGAGCGAGTTCGCGGCCCCCCTCGCATCCGCGGCCGAAACCCCCGGCACGTCCAGCACCCCCGGCGCGTACGCCGCGTTCATGACGCTGCCGAGCAGGGCGATGCCCATGCCCGCGCCGAGCTGGTACGCGGTCTCGCCTATGGAGGCCGCCCCGCCCGCGGCCGCCGCCGGCGCCTCGCTCAGCATCGACTCGTACGCGGCGAAGAGGGTGGTCTGGAGCCCGAAGCCGAGCAGGACGAACCCGGCGGTGAGCAGGACGGGCCGGTCGTGCTGCCCCATGAGCGTGAGCAGCAGCACCGAGCAGGCGGTCAGCAGGAAGCCGAGCGACACCATGGTGCGCGGCCCGATCCGGGCCAGCGTGTAGGAGCCGGTGGCGCCTGCGGCCATGGCCGCGAAGGTCAGCGGCAGCAGCCGCAGCCCGGTCTCCAGCGGGCTGAGGTCCAGCACGAGCTGGAGGTACTGGACGGCGAGCAGCTCCAGCCCGACCAGCGCCAGCATGGCGAGCACGATGCACCCGACGGAGGTCGAGAAGGCGGCGCGCGAGAACATCCGCATGTCGATCAGCGGGTGCGCCCGCCGCCTCTGCCGCCGGCTGAACAGGACGAGCAGCACCACCCCGAGCAGCAGCGGCACCAGCGCCTCCGCGTCCAGCAGCCGCCGCTCGGCGCCGAGCCGCTTGACCCCGAGGACCACGCCGAGCACGCCGCCCGCGGCCATGAGCGCGCCGAGCACGTCCCACGGCCCGTCGGCGGCGCCCCTGGACTCGGGCAGCAGCCAGCGCCCGACGGGCAGGATCAGCGCCATCAGCGGGATGTTGATGAGGAAGACCGAGCCCCACCAGAAGTGCTGGATGAGGAAGCCGCCGAGGACGGGGCCGCTGGCCGCGCCGATGGCGGCGACGGCGGTCCAGATGCCGATGGCCAGGGCCCGCTCGCGCCGGTCGGGGAAGACCTGCCGCAGGATCGACAGGGTGGCCGGCATGATCATCGCGCCGCCGACGCCGAGCAGGGCGCGGGCGAGGATGAGGACCTGGGCGTTGTCGGCGAGGGCCGCGATGGCGGAGGCGGTGCCGAAGAGGCCGTATCCGAGCAGGAGTATCCGGCGCCGGCCGATCCGGTCGCCGAGGGTGCCGAAGAGGATCAGCAGCGCGGCGCAGACCAGCGGGTAGGCGTCGACGATCCACAGCAGCTCGACCGAGCCGGGGCGCAGGTCCGCGGTGATGGCGGGAACGGCGACGTGCAGGATCGTCGCGTCGAGCGCGACGAGGACCAGGCTGACGCAGAGGACCGCGAGGACGAGCCAGCGGTTCGTCCCGCCGGAGGCCGCGCGCAGCGTCTGCCCGAGGAGGGTCCCGGGGGTCCTGTCGTTTTTGTCGGCGGTCCTGCGCCTGCGGTCGGACGCGTTGGTCCCCGACATGCATGTACCTCCCAGATGAATCGCTCGCACTCGGCGGACCAGCGTCTCGGCGTCGGCCGCGGTGGTGGTGTGCGGTGCGGCGTCCTGCGAGGTCCGGCATCGACCTGCGAGTGAAGGGTCAGCGTACGCGAGTCCGCCGGTCCGACACGTGGTCAAGCTCTCATCGCGGCGGCGGCCTCGGTGTGGTGTGTGCCACTCGCCTCACGCCGTCCTCACCCCGCTCTCCCCACACTCCCCCGCCACCGGCCCGTTGCCGACACCGCCCCCGGCCCGTCCCCGGCACGGCTCCCGGCCGTGTGGCCGCCCCCGGCGCTCCTTCCGCGCCGCTTCTTCCACGTACACGCGCGGTCACGAACCGTGGTTCTGCCGCCGGGCGGCCGCGGGCGCCACCGGATAATCATGCCTGTGAAAGATCTTGCATTCCGTCGGGCCGCGCCCGCACTGGCCGTCTTCGCGGCGGTGCGGCTGCTCGGCGTGGGCGTGCTCGCGCTGTGGTGCGCGGCGGCCGGGACCAGCCCGCACACGCTGCTGTCCGCGCGGTGGGACTCGCTCTGGTACGCGCGGATCGCCGCGGAGGGGTACGGCTACGAGGTGGTCCTGCCGAACGGGGCCGTCCACTCGAACCTGGCCTTCTTCCCCCTGCTGCCCTGGCTGGAGCGGCTCGTCGCGGCGCCGACCGGGCTGTCGTACGGCTCGGCCGGCCTGGTCGTCTCGGCGGTGGCGGGGCTCGCCGCGGCCTGGGGGATCTTCGCGGTGGCCGCGCTGGTGTGCGCCGAGCGGATCCCGCAGGCCGATCCGCGCCGGGCGGGGGTCTTCGCCGTCGCGGCGTGGGCCGCGCTGCCCGTCGGCATCGTGCAGTCCATGGCGTACAGCGAGTCCCTGTTCACGGCGCTGGCGGCCTGGTCCCTGTACGCGGCCCTGCGCGGCCGGTGGCCTGCGGCGGGACTGCTCGCGGCGGCGGCCGGGCTGACCCGCCCGGTCGGCGCCGCTGTGGCGGCGGCGGTGTGGGTGGCGGCCGCCCTGGCGTGGCGGCGCGGCGAGCGGTCCTGGCGGATGGCGGTGGGCGTGGCCCTGGCCCCGGCGGGCGCGGCGGCGTACGCGCTGTGGGTGGGGGCGCGCACCGGCGGCGGCCCGACCGGGTACCTGGACGTGCAGGGCGGCTGGGGCAACGGCTTCGACGGCGGCTGGGCCTTCGCCCGGTTCATCGGGGCGAAGCTGGCCTCGGGCTCGGTCGCGGCGGGGCTCGGGCTCATCGCGGGCGTGGCGCTGGTGCTGTGGCTGTACGCGCTGTGTGTACGGCAGCGGCAGCCCGCCCCGCTGCTGGTCTACTGCGGGATCGTCGTGGCGCTGGCGCTGTGCGCGTCGGGGTACTTCGGGTCCAAGCCGCGGCTGCTGCTGCCCGCCTTCCCGCTGCTGCTGCCGGCGGCGGTGGCGCTGGCCCGGGCGCGTACGGGGCGGGCGGTGGCGGTGCTGGGCGCGGGGGCGCTGGCCTCGGCGGTGTACGGGGCCTTCTGGCTGAACGGGTCGGGGCCGCCGTAGCCGCGAGCCGGAGGCACGGGCGGCGTCGGCCGCCGGCCCGGGCACCCGAGTCACGGAATGGATCATTCCGAGCCATGTTTCAGCAAAGGAATTGAGCCGCCGCGATAAAGCCCGGGTAAGTGTGCGAAACAATGACGGGGGCAATGGACCGGGCACTCCAACTAATGCCTTAATCCCAGGAATTAAGTGCCGCGTGAGACCAACTCCACATCACATGGTCATCACAAACCCGGTGATTCGACGGGGCCGCCCAGCAGCTCGCGGTAACGTCGATTGAGTGCGTACCGACCAAATCCTGACCCGGCTGGAGCGGGTGTTCGCCCGACTCGACCGGGAACCCGAGCGACCGGCTCATCTGCAAACGCCGCAGATGAGCCGGCACCGCGTCGTGCTCCTCGGAGCGACCCTCGCCTTCTACCTCGCGATCGTGGTGGCCGTCCTGACCACGTCCTGGCTCGTCCGCCTGGACTGGCAGGTCTTCTTCTTCCGGCCGTACGAGCAGTGGCCGCAGGTGCACGCCTTCCTCGACTACCTCGTCGTCCTGGGGCAGCGCGGCCCCACCGCGGTCATGGTCGCCGCATGGCTCGGCTGGCGCTCCTGGCGGCAGCACACGCTGCGCCCGCTGATCGCCCTCGGCGTGGCGCTGCTCCTGCTCAACATCACCGTGGGCTCCGTCAAGCTCGGCCTCGGCCGCCTCGGCCCGCACTACGCCACCACGATCGGCTCCGCCGAGCTCTTCGCCGGCGGCGATATATTTCCTTCCGGCCACACCGCCAACGCCGTCGTGACCTGGGGAATCCTGGCCTACCTGGCCTCCACCACCGTCACCCGGCGGGTGCTGTCCATGGTCTCCGCCGTCGTCTCGCTGAGCGTCGGCGCCACCACCGTCTACCTCGGCACCCACTGGGTCAGCGACGTCCTGCTCGGCTGGTCCGCGGGCCTGCTGATCATGCTGGCGCTGCCCTGGTTCGAGCCGCTGATGGCCGCCGTCGAGGCCTGGGTCTTCGAGCGGCGCGAGCGGATGCGCCGCCGCGTCGAGGCCGGAACCGTGCCCGCGCCCGTCGCCTCGGCGCTGGTCCCGCTGCTCTCCGCGGGCGGGAAGTGGCAGCTCGGGAGCACCGCGGCCGGCGCTGCAGGTGCCGGGGACGCTGCCCTCGCGGCCTCCGTGCCCGCCCCGGCCGCCGCGCAGACGGCCACCGCCGCGGCCGCCCCGCACGCCCCGGTCCCCCGGCCCACCGGGCACCTGTCCGGTCGGCCGCACCTGATCCGGTCCGAGCGGACGCCGGTCACCCCGGCCGGCAGCCGCCGCCCGGCCCACGCCGAACGGGCCGGCGCCGCCCGCGCCACCGCCCGCCCGGCCGCGGGCGGCTGAGCCGGGCCGCGCGGCAGACCGCGGGGCGGTACGCACCACCTCACCCCGCACCGACAGAGGCGGGCCGGATCACCCATCCGGCCCGCCTCTGTCGTCCCCCTGCCGTCCCCCTGCCGTCCCGTCTGTTGTCCCTTCGGTTGTCCGCAACGCCCGAACGTCAGCGACGCGCCCGGAGGTTCGTCCGTACCGGGTCACGCTTGTGTCACGGAATGTCGACAGTTCTCCGACCGCGCCGAGTTACGGCGGGGCAGCCCCGCGGCATTCCTTTTCCGGGCCGCGGAGCGCCCTGCCCGCACCGCCTTTCGCATTCCGTTCGAGAGCCCCGGAATTCCCCGGCGGATTGCCGCTGAGTCCTTGGCGCGTACGGCTTGTCGGGGCCGACCCGGCGCGCCCGGCCGCACTCCGCTTCACCGAACCCCCGTGGTTTCCCCGCCCCTTCTCCACGGCCCGGGCGGCCCCCGCCTCAGTCCACGGCCCGCGAGAGAAGGTCCCGCGCGGCCCGGATCCGCTCGATCAGCTCCGGCGGCTCGACCACCTCGAACTCACAGCCGAGCAGCATCACGTGGATCACGAGCACGTCAAGACTCACCGCCCCCGTGCGCAGCAGGCAGCTCTCCTCGTCCAGCGGCTCCAGCGCCCCGTCGCTCGGCCCGATGACCCGCGCCGCCGCCTGCGCCGACATCTTCAGCCGGAGCACCGCACGGGCGGCGTACGCGGCCTGCGAGACGCCGCGGGAGACGTACGCGGCGAGGTCCTCGGCCGGCGCCGGGCGCGGGACGAAGCGCGGCCCGTGCGGCGGCCTCGGCTCGATCCGGTCGGCGCGGAAGGTCCTCCAGTCCGCCCGGTCCACGTCCCAGGCGACCAGGTACCAGCGCCGCTCGGTGCACACCAGCCGGTGCGGCTCGACCACCCGGCGCGAGGCGCCGCCCTCGTGGTCCCGGTAGCCGAAGCGCAGGCGCTCGCTGTCGCGGCAGGCGGCGGCGAGCTCGGCCAGCACCGAGGGGTCGACGGCGCTCTGCTCCGGTGCGCGCAGCATCGGCACGGTGAACCCGTCGATCGCCGACACCCGCCGCCGCAGCCGCCCCGGCAGGACCTGCTCCAGCTTGGCCAGCGCCCGTACGGAGGCCTCGCCGATCCCCTCGACACCGTTCCCCGCAGCCGTGCGCAGTCCGACGGCGACGGCCACCGCCTCGTCGTCGTCCAGCAGCAGCGGCGGCAGCTCGGCCCCGGCACCGAGCTGGTAGCCGCCTCCGGTGCCGGGGGTGGCGTTCACGGGATAGCCGAGCTCGCGCAGCCGGTCCACGTCGCGCCGCACCGTCCGCGGGGTCACGCCGAGGCGCTCCGCGAGGTCGGCGCCGGTCCATTCGCGGTGGGCCTGCAACAGGGACAGCAGGCGCAGCAGTCGTGCGGAGGTCTCCAGCATGCCGAGCAGTCTGCCAGCGCCGCCCGACCCCCTCGTGGCGGGCCGCCCCGACCCCCTCGCGGACCGGCTGCCGCGGCCCCCGCCCGACACACGGACGAGTGAGCCCCCTCCGCCGCCCCGTGGGGACACGGCCTCAGGCCCCACGCCGCCACCTGTGACGGGGGTCCGGCAAATCCAGCCTCGCCGGCGTTTGAGGCTGGGGGTACCCCCAGCGGTAGCTGGGGGAGGTCCGGGCGCAGCCCGGTGCCCGGCGGAGCCGGGTTTCTTGGGGCGCCGCCCCAAACCCC
>NZ_JBEYXK010000186.1:0-6312 GCF_040645035.1 Streptomyces sp. NPDC046876
GCGGGCCCGACGGCCCGCCGCCCCCTCGGGCTTTTTCCGGATCCTTCTGCTCCCGGATCCTGCCGCTACCGGTTCCTCCCGCGCACCCCCGTGGCGCGAGTCCCGCGGGGCGGGGGTCAGAGGTCTGCGAGGTACTTCCCGACGGCCGCGTGGAAGGCCTCCGGGTGGGTGAAGGGTGCGAAGTGGTCGCCCTCGATGGCCGCGTACGAGGTCCCGGGCCTGCGGGCCACCATCGCGTCGGCCGTGGCCTGCGGCAGGGCGGCGCTGTCGGTGGCGCGGATCAGCAGGGCGGGGCAGGTGCTCGCGAGCCAGGCCTCCCAGTGGTCGCCGCGGGCGCCGGCGATCGAGTCGAGCATGTCCCGGGGGTGGAAGGGGAGCCGCCAGCCGGAGCGGTCGGCCAGCGGGCGCAGGGCCGGCGCGACGAACTGCGAGCCGACGGGGCCGGCGGCTTCGAGGAGCTCCTCGCGGGTGGGCGCGGTGTAGCGCATGCCGGTCAGGAACTCGAAGCCGGCGGGCACCGCCGGGACGTCGGCGGCGGCGCGGGGGACCTCGACGGTGGAGTCGGTGTCGATGAGGGCGGCGACCCGGCCCGGGTGCTCGGCGGCGAGGTGGACGGCGATGGCGCCGCCGAGCGAGTAGCCGAGGACGACGACCGGGGCGTCGAGGCCGAGGTGGTCCAGGAGGGCGACGGCGTCGGCGACGTACCCCTCGGTGCGGTAGTGCCCGGCGCGGTCGGAGTCGCCGTGGCCGCGCTGGTCGGGGGCGATGACCCGCCAGTCGTCGCCGAGGGCCTCGGCGAGGCCGGTGAAGGCGGCGCCCTCGGACAGCCCGCCGTGCAGGGCGAGCAGCGGGCGGCCGGGGCCGCCGAAGTCCAGGTAGGACAGCGTGCGGCCGTCGGTCTTCAGTGCGTGGCGCATGGCGTGGCTCCCCCTCGTGGCGGTCGGCGGGCCGGTCCTCGGCGGTCTGCCGCCGGCCCCTTCGCGTGCCCTTCACTCTGCCAGCGTTTGGGCAAGCGCGCAATACAGGTGTCTTGGGCGAGCGCCCAACAAGAGGCGCACGGATACGATCCCGGCATGGGAAATCGCGAGGACCTGCTGGCCGGAGCCCGCCGCTGCCTGGAGGAGAAGGGCTACCTGCGCACCACCGTGCGCGACATCGCCTCGGCCGCGCACGTGAGCATGGCCGCGATCGGCTACCACTTCGGCTCGCGCGAAGCCCTCCTCAACCAGGCGCTGTTCGCCGCCATGGAGGACTGGTCCGCCGGCTCCGGACGGCTCGTCGGACAGGGCGCCACCGCCGAGGAGCGCTACGCCGACACCTGGGACCGCAAGATCAGGGACTTCGGCGAGATGCGCTGGCTGTGGACCGCCTCCGTCGAGGCGTTCGTCCACGCGCAGTCCCGGCCCGAGCTGCTCGCCGTCCTCGCCGAGGCCCAGCGCCGCAACCGGCGGATGGTGGCCGCGGGGCTGCTCGGGGTCCCCGTCGAGGAGGTCTCCGAGGAGGACGTACGGTCCCTGGGGTCGCTGCACATCGCGCTGCTCAGCGGGGTGATGGTGCAGGCCCTGACCGATCCGGAGGCGGCGCCGACGGGGCGGGAGCTCGCCCAAGGCCTGCGCACCATGGCCGAGTTGCTCGACAAGTCCGCCCCTACCGACGGGTAGTCACCGCAGGGCCCGCACGCCATACTCCGGTCCAACCACTGGACCGGCAAAGGGGCGGGCATGGCACTGGAACGTCGGGCATTTCTGGCCGCGGCGATGGCGGCGGGGGCGGGCACCGCCCTCTCCCTGGGCACGGCGGCCCCGGCGGCGGCCCGTACGCACGGGGCGCCGGGCACGCTGGCCACCCGGGCCACCGGGGCGACCCCGGCCGCGCTCGGCACGCAGGACTGGATGTCCGGCCTCGCCGACTCCACCCCGCTCCAGCGGATGACCATCCCCGGCACCCACGACTCCGGCGCCAGACAGGGCGGCCTCTTCGTCGCCTGCCAGAACACCTCGATCGCCGAACAGCTCGACTCCGGAATCCGCTTCCTCGACGTCCGCTGCCGGGTCACCGGGGGCTCGTTCGCCATCCACCACGGCTCCTTCTACCAGGGCCTGATGTTCGGCGACGTCCTGGTCGCCTGCGCGAACTTCCTCGCCGCGCACCCGGGCGAGACCGTGCTGATGCGCCTCAAGCAGGAGTACTCCGGCGAGAGCGACCAGGTCTTCCGGGCCGTCTTCGACGACTACCTCGACCACCGCGGCTGGCGGCCGCTGTTCCGGATCGCCGACACCCTCCCCGCCCTCGGCCAGGCCCGCGGCAAGGTCGTCCTCCTCGCCGACAACGGCGGTCTGCCCGGCCTGCGCTACGGCGACGGCGGCGTCTTCGACATCCAGGACGACTGGAACGCCGAGCCGTTCGCCAAGCGCGGCAGGATCGAGGACCAGTTCCGGCGGGCCGTGCAGCAGCCCGGCAAGCTCTTCGTGAACTACACCAGCACCTCGGCCTACATGCCGCCGCGCTGGAACTCCGACCGCCTCAACCCCCAGGTCCACGCCTTCGTCGACGGAGCGGAGCTGGCCGGTCGGACCGGGCTCGGCATCGTCCCGATGGACTTCCCCAACACCCGCTCCGGCCTGGTCGCCTCACTGATCCGGCACAACTGACCGGCCTCCGGCCGCGGCCGCCGCACTCCCGGCCGCGGCGGCCTCCGCAGCCGAGGGCGGCGGCGTCGGCGCCCCCGGGATGCGCAGCACCGCCTCCGTGCCCGGGCCGCCGTCCGCCGGGGCCCGCAGCCGGGCGCTGCCGCCCGAGCGCTCGGCCGTACGCGCCACGATGGACAGGCCGAGCCCGCTGCCGGGCAGGGACCGCGCCGACTCCGACCGCCAGAACCGCTCGAAGACGTGCGGGAGGTCCTCCGCCGGAATGCCGGGACCGTGGTCGCGTACGGTCAGCTCGCCCGCCCGCAGCGAGAGCGCCACGACACCGCCCGGCGGGCTGAACTTCACCGCGTTGTCCAGCACGTTGACCACCGCCCGCTCCAGCGCCGCCGCCTCGCCCCGTACGTACCAGGGCTCCAGCTCGGCGTCGAAGACCAGCTCCGGGCCGCGCAGCCGGGCCCGCGACAGGGCGCTGCGCGCGACGTCGTGCAGCGCCACCACCTCCAGCCGGGCGGGCGGGCCCGCATCCGGACGCGACAGCTCCTGCAGGTCCCCGATCAGCGCCGCCAGCTCCGTCATCTGCGCCTTCACCGAGGCCAGCAGCTCGCGGCGGTCCTGCGCCGGGATGGCCCGGCCGGTCTCCTCGCTGCGCGCCAGCAGCTCGATGTTGGTGCGCAGCGAGGTCAGCGGGGTGCGCAGCTCGTGGCCGGCGTCCGCGATCAGCTGCGACTGGCGCTCCCGGGAGGAGGCCAGGGCCGCCGTCATGGAGTTGAAGGACCGCGACAGGCGGGCGATCTCGTCGTCGCCCTCGTCGGGGATCCGCACGGTGAGGTCCTCGGTGCGGGCGATGTGCTCGACGGCGCCGGTCAGTTCGTCGACCGGCCGCAGCCCGGTACGGGCCACCCACAGGCCGGCCGCTCCCGCGCCCACGGCGCCGACCCCGGCCACCAGCAGCAGGACCCAGGCCAGGGTCGACAGCGGCTCGTCGATGTCGGCCAGCGGCTTGGCGACCGAGATCCCGAACACCGGGGAGCCCGGCTGGGCCTGCGCCGTGAAGGTGTAGACGCGCATCGCGGTGCCGTCGGGGGTGCGGGCGTCGTGCAGGGCGCTGGCCCGCTGCCCGGCGGCGACCTGCCGGTCGACGACGGTGACGGGCAGGTCCGGCAGGCCGCTCACCCAGCAGTGGCTGCCGTCGGCGGTGACGATCTGGACGGTGGGCCCGAGCTTGCCGGCGATCTCCTGCACCGGCCGGCCCGGCGCGGTGGTGCAGCCCTCGCGCAGCCTGCGTACGACCTCCGCGGACGGGTTCGTCGCCATCAGCGAGCGGTCGAGCTGCTCGCTCAGCTGCGTGCGCACCATCACCCAGCACACGGCCGCGACCGCCGCGACGGCCACCGCCACCGCGACCGCGACCAGCAGGGCCAGCCGCGAGCGCAGCGGCAGCCCGCGGAATCTGGCGGCGGGGCTCATTCCGGTCCCCCGGAGTCCCCGGCCCCGGCGGCACGCAGCACGTAGCCGACCCCGCGCACGGTGTGCACCAGTCGGGGCTCGCCGCCGGCCTCGGTCTTGCGGCGCAGGTACATCACGTACACGTCCAGGGAGTTGGAGCTCGGCTCGAAGTCGAAGCCCCACACGGTCTTCAGGATCTGCTCGCGGGTCAGCACCTGGCGCGGGTGGGCCAGGAACATCTCCAGCAGCGTGAACTCGGTCCGGGTCAGCTCGACGAGGCGCCCGGCCCGGGTCACCTCGCGGGTGGCCGGGTCCATCCGCAGGTCGCCGAAGACGAGGGCGTCCTCCTCCGGCGGGAGCGCGCCGGACGCGGGGGCGGCGTAGGCGCTGCGGCGCAGCAGGGCGCGGACGCGGGCGAAGAGCTCGTCGAGCTCGAAGGGCTTGACCAGGTAGTCGTCGGCGCCCGCGTCGAGGCCGGTGACGCGGTCGCCGACGGTGTCGCGGGCGGTGAGCATCAGGATCGGGGTGGTGCTGCCGGCGGCACGCAGCCGGCGGGCCGCCGTCAGGCCGTCCATGCGGGGCATCTGGATGTCGAGGATGATCAGGTCCGGGCCGTACGAGGCCGTCTTGTCGAGGGCGTCGAGCCCGTCGACCGCGGTCTGGGGGGCGTAGCCCTCGAAGGCGAGACTGCGGCGCAGGGCCTCCCGCACGGCCGGCTCGTCGTCGACGACGAGGATGCGGTGCGGGTCGCCTTCGGCGGGATTCATGTGGTCGTCCCCAGAGTGGTGGTCGGGTGCTCGGCGGTGCCTACCAGCGTCGCAGATCGGCAGGGATGCCGGTGCGCGGTCAGAACTGCGTCCCGAACCCACCGCTGCTGCTGTTGTCGCTGCCGTTCCCGCTGCCGCCCTTGCGGAGGGAGGGCAGATCGACCTTGATCGTGTTGACGGGGATGGCGAAGCCGAGGCCGACGCTGCCCGCGGAGCCGCTGTCGCCGGCGGGGGAGTAGATCGCGGACGGCATGCCGACGATCTCGCCGTTCATGTTGACCAGCGCGCCGCCGGAATTGCCCGGGTTGAGGGAGGCGTCGGTCTGGATGGCCTTGTACGAGGTGGTGTCCGAGCCGGTGGTCCCGTTGAACTGGCGGCCGTCGTACGAGAACGGCCAGCCGCCGCCGCTGCGCTGCCGCTGGGGGGACTGCTGCTCGGACTTGGGCACGTTGACCTCGCGGTTCAGCGCCGAGACGATGCCGCTGGTGACGGTGCCGGTGAGGCGGTCGGGGGAGCCGATGGCGACGACCTCGTCGCCGACCTTGAGGCCGTCGGAGTTGCCGAGCGCGGCCGGCCTGAGGCCGCCGGCGCCCTGCAGCTTGATGAGCGCGAGGTCCTTGTCGGGGTCGGTGCCGACCGTCTTGGCGGTGTACTTCTTCCCGTCGCTCATCGTCACCTGGATCTCGGAGGCGCCGCTGACGACGTGGTTGTTGGTGACGATCTCGCCGTCGGCGGTGATCACGACGCCCGAGCCGGTGCCCTGGCCGGAGCCCGTGCGGGTGTCGATGCGGACGACGGAGGGGCTGACCTGTTCGGCTACGCCGGAGACCGTGCCGCTGCTGGAGCGGGAGACGTTGGTGCCGCTGATGCCGGCCGGCCCGGCGGTACGGTCGACCAGCAGCTGCTGGACCGCTGCCGCGGTGCCGCCCCCGACGACCGCGGCGGCGAGCGCGACGGCCACGAGCAGGCCTACGGGGCGCCGCGCCCGCGCCGCGTGCGAAGGCCCCTCCGGGGCGGGGGGCTGCGGCAGATAGCCGGGCGGCGGGGGATAGGACGAGGGGTCGTTCTCCTGCGGGTAGTCGCCGTCGAGGCGGAAGCGATCGGTCATGCCCTGACTGTGTCCCGGGTTCATGAGAGGTTCCTGAGGACGACCTGAAAACCCCGACAGAACCGTGTATGCCCGATATAAATCCCGCCCCGGGCCGCGGGAGCCACCGCTGCGCCGGAGCCGATCCCCTCCCCGCCCCTTCCCGAAACCATGGCCTGCGCCCCCGGCCCCCGCTCGCCTCAAACGCCGGCGGGGCTGAACGACCCGGGCGCTCCGCGCCGGGTGCGCTCAAACGCCGCGCGGGCTGAAATCAGCCCCGCCGGCGTTTGAGGCGCGGGGTCCGGGGCGGAGCCCCGGGATACGGCGAAAGGGCGGGGCGGGGATGGGCTCCGGGGCAGCGGTG
>NZ_JBEYXK010000187.1:0-6180 GCF_040645035.1 Streptomyces sp. NPDC046876
GTCGTGGCGGCCCGGCCGGGGCCGCCACCGCGTACAGCCGCAGCCTAGGCCGCGGGTCCGCGCCGCACATGAGCCCGGCGTCGGAGCCGCACCAGGCAGGCGTACGACCACAGGAGGAGACCCGTACCACCCGCGGTCGCAGGCCGGCTGCCGGTCCGGGGTGCCCGGTTGCCACTCCGGTCGCACCGCGGCCCGCCCTGGTTGCCACCCCTGTTGCAGTCGGCGGCGACCCGGGGCCGATGTGGCGGCGCGGGCCCGGCGCCGAGCATGGCCGGGTGATCGAAACCATCCCGGGGCTGTCCCTCTCCCTTCCGGAAGTCCTCGTCCTGCTGGGCGCCGTCGTGCTGCTGGTGGCGCGCTGGCTCCCCCCGGCCGCCCGCCGGGCTGGCACCGCCGCGGCCGGGGCGGTCCTCGTACCGTCGGCGACCGTGCTGGGCATCATGGGGGTCCGCTGGCAGATGCTGCCGGTCCTGGCCGGCGCCGCCGTCGCCTCGGCGTTCGCGCTCCCACCCATGCTGCGGAGCCGTACCGGCCGACCGGCGCGGCGGGCCCGCTGGTGGCTGGCCCTGCCGGGATCGCTGGCCTGCGCCGGCCTGATCGCCACCGGCACGGTGGCCGCCTGGGCCTTCCCCGTGCCCGTCTTCCCCGAGCCGACGGGCGGCTTCGCGGTCGGCACCCGGGTGGTGCAGTGGACCGACCCGCTCCGCCCCGAGAGCTTCACCGCCGATCCGGACGACCGGCGCACAGTCGTGGTCCAGCTCTGGTACCCGGCGCAGAAGAGCCCTGCGGGCGTCCCTCGGGCCCAGTACCTGGGACGTACGGAGGACGAGGCGCGGACCGTCTCCGAGGCCCTCGCCGACGGGGTCGGCCTGCCCGGTTTCCTGGTCGACGGCGTCCCGAGGGCCCGCAGCCGCGCGGTCGTCGACGCCCCGGTGGCCGGCGGGGGAGAGCGGTTCCCGGTCGTCCTCTTCTCCCCGGGGTCGGGCGGGGTGCGTTCGCAGAACACCGCCTGGGCGGAGGAGTTGGCCAGCCACGGCTACCTGGTCGCCGCCCTCGACCACCCGTACGACTCCACCGTCGTCGCCCTCGCCGACGGCCGCACGATCCGCGCCACCACCGCCTCCTCCGGGGACCGCGACAGGGACGAGGAGCTGGCCGCCGGCTGGACCGCCGTCCGGGCCGCCGACCTCGGCTTCGTCCTCACCCAGCTGGAGCGACTGGACCGCGGTGAGACCACCGACCCGCTGACCGGACGCCTGGACACCGGCCGCGCCGCGGTGGCCGGCCACTCCCTGGGCGGAGCCGCCGCCCTGCAGGCGGCCCGGCAGGACCGCCGGTTCGACGCCGTCATCGACCTGGACGGCTACCCCCACGGCCCCACTACGCCCGCCCTCGAGCAGCCGGCGCTCGCGCTCACCCAGGAGATCACCGCGGGCACGGACCCGCGCTACCTGCCCCGGCTCACCGATGCCCTCGAACACAACACCGCGCGGAGCTACCGGCTGACCGTCCCCGGCGCCGCGCACCTCACCTTCACGGACGCCCCGCTCTACCTGCCGCCGGTGCCCTCGATCGTCGGCACCCTGGGCCGTACGAAGAGCCCGCGCGTCGTCGCCGCGGCCACCCTCGCCTTTCTGGACGCCACCCTGCGAGGCCGCCCCGGCGACCCGGCCGACGCTCTCCGGACCTACGGCACCGTCTCATCATCAGGGGCTCGGGGAACTGCGACGCCGGCCCCGTGATCGTCCTTACGCGTGTGGGTCGGCCATCCACGGGGGCGGCCTCGCAGTTCCCCGAGCCAGGCACTGGTCAGCGGTTGCGAGCCGAGGGCCGGTGAGCGGCCGCCGGCCCTCGGCGTGCGGCCCTTGGTGGTGCCGTTGCGGTTGAGCCGCAGAGCCCGGCCGATGTGTTCAGGCCTTGTGGGCGTCTTCCCATGCCTGCCGGATGTTGGGAGGGATTCGGCCGCGTGGGGGGACTTGGTATCCGTTGGCCTGGGCCCAGGTGCGGATGGCGTTGGTGTCGGTGGGGGTTTGGTCCCGGGTGGGCTCGGGCTTCCAGAGGACGGGGTGGGATGGGGTGAAACGAGGTGGGTGCTGGGTCAGGCTGTGCGGGAAGTGAGGGACGTGGGTGTGGCCGGTGAGTATGGAGGTGAGGAAGCCGGTCAGGTTGCCGTCGTAGTCGAACCAGCCCGGTCCGCGGGCTTCGTTGACGGTGATCCGCCAGCGGTCGGGTTGGTCGGCCGGTTCGGTGATCCAGAAGAGGTACTCGCCGTTGTCGGTGGAGCCGATTGCGAACAGCGCGTCGGGGTCGTGGGGCACGGGGAGCCGGCCTTGACGTGCCTGCTGGTGCAGCTGGCCGCGGATGCGTGCGGGCATGGGGCCGGTCAGGTTGACGTATTCGGTGACGCCGTGGGGGTGGAACACCCCGAGGTAGTTGTTGAACCGGCCAGGTCCGTACGTTTCGGCGAGCTGTTTGTAGTCGGCGGGCAGCGGCATGCCCAGCGTGGCCTCCACGGGCTCCCAGCGGATGGCTGTCGGGCTACCGGAGGGCGGGCACAGGCAGGTGAGGGCGCTGATGTCGGTCATCGGATTCCTCGGTGGCGTCGGTGCTGCTGGGTTGCGTGGTCGGGGCTGGCGAAGTCGGTGTCCAAATGGGACCCGTTGGAGCCATCGGCCTGCATGGAGACGCGCGAGGGGGGCATCCGTCATCTCCCGGTAGCATCCTCGTCGACGTTCGGCCACGCCACCCCGATCACGTCCAGCAGAGTGTCCGTCCAGTCAGGCAACGCGACAGCCACGCGACCCACCCCCCCTGGTGAAAACCGATCAAAAGATCTACCAGCTAACGGGACAGATGGGTAACTCGCCGCGCGAATACGGGCAGGACGCCGCCCGCGCCGCACCACAACCCCGGCGGGGCCGCGGTGGCCGCAGCGGCCGTCGTCGCTGAACCGGTTCGACGTCATGGCACCCATGGGTTTCCCTTGGTGAGAGGTTGGGCGGAAGGACGGGAGCCTGTGGTCGCACCGGCTCGGGCAGGGGCTTGGAGGGCGTGGACGTCAGAGACTCCTGGCGTCGTCCGGGGCGCGGGGGTATGGCCAGGCCCCTGGACGCGGCCTGGCGGCGGAACCGGCGATGCGCCCGCAACCACCTGGGTTACGGGGGCATCGTTGTTGCAGCGGGCCGCCGGCTTCGCGGGTGTCCTGACCCGCCGCGCCGTGACCAAGCGTGTCGGTCAGCTGGTGACGACGTTGTGCGCTGGGATGATCTGCGGCTCGCCGTCAGTATGTCCCAGATCGGCGAGGATCGGCTGGAGGATCTTCGAGAAGTTCTCGAGTGCCTCCTCGGACTCCCACACGTCGATGACTCGCCACCCGCCGTCGACCGGACCGGCCACGTGGGAAATCAGTCCGGGGGCCGGAATGTCGGCGAGCGAAGTGAACTCGCCGCCGTCGGTGAGGCGGCTGATGCAGGCATCGTAGAGCTCCTGCCCGACGCCCGGAATCTCGATTGTGACGATGATGGCCATGTCGTCCCCACTGCTCGCTCACTGTGCGCGGCGACCGCTGCCGGTCGAGGCGCGATGCCCCTCGTGCCTACCCTCCGTCTGCGCATCGATGCATCGCGGGGGCCTGGGGGGAGGGCGCTCAGGCGCGCGGGGGGTCTTGCGCCTGTAACCCATTGACCACGGTGTACGCCGCCAGACCCCGGCCATGCTGGGGCCGCCACACTGCGCTGGCGCGTCACCCACCGACTGGCCCCCGGTATCTCACTGCTTTGGTCGGCGCTGCCGCGCCGCCGCTGACTTCTCCAGTTGTCCTTGACCGCGATGCCGGCTTGTCGGGCCAAGGCGGGGGCGAGGTCGAACAGCTGGGCCGTGCTGATCGTGGCGCCTTTGAGGGACTCGATGCCCGAGGCGATGTCGACTGCGGTGGCGTCGCGGAGGTCGACCCTGTTCATGACGGCCCGGTCGATGCGTACCCGTTCCAGGGTGGTGCCGGGGAAGGTGACGTCGGTCCGTTGTGGAGGCGCGAGGCGTTCAGCGCGCCCGCGCTGCCGGTCGGTGAGTGGACGAGGTGGAGAACATGATCCACGCCCTGCGGGGCGGGCGCTCCGTGTGCAGCCCGTGCCAACGCGCGCCGATCGGCGTTGCCGAGGCGCTCCACCCGCAAGGGGGTTGTGGGGCCACAGCGACTACTCGATCAGGGTCCAGCCGTGACCGGCCGAGAGGGGGCCGAGAGGGGCGCTCCGTGGCCCGGCCCCGCCTGAGGTGGGGCCGGGTGCGCTTCTGGAGGGTTCGCGCGTGCTGGTCAGCCTCCTTGAGGGCGACCGAAGAGAAGGTCGTACCCCGCGGGGAGCTGAAGCAGGATCTGGTTCATCAGGTCGTCGCCGGCGACGTCGGCGACGACGCTGAGCACGGCGCTGACGTCCCAGGTCGCAGTCTTCTCGGTAGCGCCCTCGATCCAGGCCGCTGTCGCCCGGATGAACCGCTCCGGCGACAGCGGTTCGTGTGACTGAAGCGGGTTGAGCAGGACCAGCGCGAGCGTCTCGGGGAGATGGGCAGCCAGTTCGTTCCGCACGTCGCCCACCAGGTGTGCGCCCAGTAGTGCGAGCACGACGCGGGAGGATCGTTCCGCCTCTTCCGTCGTGGCGTATTCTCCGCGCTCTTGGACTGCGGCCAGAAACGCGTCCCACTTCATGCGCATGACCTTCCTCCTGACCAAACGGGCGGCCGCCGCAGCGAGGGGCTACCGCGCGGGCGGCAGCCCCGTCTCCGGCTCCTGACCGCCACTGCGGGTTCAGCTGCTGATCTGCTTGCGCGCGTCGCCGCCGCCGATCGTGATCTTGCGGGGCTTGGCCTGGTCGGCGACCGGGATCCGCAGCCGCAGGACGCCGGCCTCGTAGGCGGCGTCGATTCGTTCGGTGTCCAGGGTCTCCCCAAGGAAGAGCTGGCGGCTGAAATTCCCTGCTGGCCGTTCGGCGATCAGGACCTCGCTGTCCTCGTCGGCGCTCGGGTGCCGTTCGGCCCTGACCGTCAGGACGTTGCGCTCGACGTCGAGGTCGATCGACTCCGGGTCCACGCCGGGCAGGTCCAGCTCGACGACGAAGGTGTCGCCACTGCGGTAGGCGTCCATCGGCATGGCCGCCGGCCGCGCAGCGGTGCCCAGCACCTGCTGGGTGAGGCGGTCCAGCTCACGGAAGGGGTCGGTTCGCATGAGCATCATCGGTCACTCCTTTCGCAAAGCGGGATGCACATGTCGACGACAATTCCTATATAGCTCGCCGCAGCAAACTTGACAAGCCTTGGCTCAAGATTCATCAACGGGCCTGGTCGGACCCCATACGGAAAAGCGCCGCCTGCAACGCGCACGCCCTCCGGGCCGCCCTGCTGGGTGGTAGTTCCGCTGCTCCATGGCTGGCCGGCCATGCGGTGAAACCGTTGCCGGGCCGGGCAGCCGCACCGGCCCGATGCAATCGTGTCAAGAGCCGATCCGGCGGGCGGATGGCCCCGCCCGCCGGGCTCAGGTGTTCAGGCGGCGCTTCGGCCGGTCCGGTCGTCGTCGACGATCTCGGCGTCGACCACCTCGTCCTCCGGGGATGCCTGCCCGCCCTCGGCAGGTCCGGACGTGGCCTGGGTGCTCTGCTGTGCGTACAGGGCCTGGCCGAGTCGCTGGCTGACCTGGGCGAGGTTGTCGGCGCCGGCGCGGATCGCGGCCGTGTCCTCGCCCTTGAGCTTGTCGCGCAGTTCGGCGATCGCGCCCTGGACGTCGTTGCGCACGTCGGCGGGGACCTTGTCCTGGTTGTCGGTGAGGATCTTCTCCGTCGAGTAGACGAGCTGTTCGGCCTGGTTGCGGGTCTCGGCGGCCTCCTTGCGGCGGCGGTCCTCCTCTGCGTGCTGCTCGGCCTCGCGGACCATCCGGTCGATGTCCTGCTTGGGCAGCGACGAGCCGCCGGTGACGGTCATCTTCTGCTCCTTGCCCGTGCCGAGGTCCTTCGCGGTGACGTGCATGATGCCGTTGGCGTCGATGTCGAAGGTCACCTCGATCTGCGGCAGTCCGCGCGGCGCCGGGGCGATGCCGGTGAGTTCGAACATGCCGAGCTTCTTGTTGTACGCCGCGATCTCGCGCTCGCCCTGGTAGACCTGGATCTGCACGGACGGCTGGTTGTCCTCGGCCGTGGT
>NZ_JBEYXK010000188.1:0-6148 GCF_040645035.1 Streptomyces sp. NPDC046876
TCAGCACCACCGTGTCGCCGGCCGCGGCCTGGGCGCCGGCACTGACCGACTGGTTGGCCACCGTGCCCGCGGGGGCCGGGGAGTTGACCTGCTCGGGCGCCGTCTGCACGGTGAGGCCGAGAAACTCGAGCGCCGCCTTGGCCTGGTCGAGGGGCTTGCCGGCCACGTTCGGCACCTGCACCGGGCGGCCCTTGCTGACGGTGATCGCGACCGCGGACTCCGGCGCCCGGCGGGTGCCGCCCGGCGGATCGGTGGAGATCACCGAGCCCTGCGGGACGTCCTGGCTGAACGCCTGCGTGACGATCCCGGGCGCCAGGCCGCTCTTGGAGAGCTCCGCCTTCGCCTCGTCCAGCGTCCTGTTCTTCACGTCGGGCACCATCACGACCTCGGGGCCGCGGGAGACGGTGAGCACCACCGCGCCGTTGCCGCGGATGCGCTTGCCGCCCTGCGGGTCGCTGTTCATCACGGTCCCGCGCTCGAAGGCGTCGCTGAACTTCCGGTCGACCCGCTTCACGTCGAGACCGGCGGCGGACAGCTCGGACCGGGCCTGCTCCTCCGTCTTGCCGAGCAGGTTGGGGACCTTGGTGAACTGGCCGGAATTGATGTACCAGACGCCGGAGCCGATGCCGAGGATCAGCAGCAGCGCCGCCAGGACGAGCAGCGGGCCGCGGCGGGAGCGGACCGGGGCCGCCGCGGCGGGCGCGGGCGCATCGGAGTCCGCGGACAGCGGAGGCAGCATCAGACGGGAGGTCTGCTCCGCCGGCTGCTCGCGGGCGGCGACGGGCCGCGGGATCACACTGGTGCGGTCCTCGGCGGCGGACCGCTCCCCGGCGTGCGCCTGCGGCGGTACGGCGTCCAGCTCTGCGTCGCTCAGCTGCGTACGGGCCTCCAGGGCCAGCCCGAGGAGGGCGGCGGCGTCGTGGGGACGCAGCTCGGGATCGCGGGCGGCGGCCTGCGCGACCAGGGCGTCCAGGCACGCGGGCAGCCCCGGAACGGCCGCCGACGGGGCCGGGACGTCCTCGTGGAGGTGCTGGTAGAGCACCTGGGCGGGGGTGCCACCGATGTGCGGCTTGGCGCCGGTCAGCATCTCGTACAGCACGACACCGCAGGCGTAGACGTCCACCCGGGTGTCGGCGACGCCCTGCTCGATCTGCTCGGGGGCGAGGTAGGAGACGGTGCCGAGGACGGCGCCGGTGGTGCTGGTGACGGTGTCCACGGAGCGGACCAGCCCGAAGTCGGCCACCTTGACCCGGCCGTCGTCGCCTATCAGCACGTTCTCGGGCTTCATGTCGCGGTGCACGAACCCGGCGCGGTGCGCCGCCCCGAGGGCTGCGAGGACCGGCTCCAGGATGTCCAGGGCCGCGCGGGGCTGGAGCGCGCCGCGCTCGCGCAGCACGTCGCGCAGGGTGCAGCCGGAGACGTACTCCATGGCGAGGTAGCTGTAGGGGCCGTCGGTGCCCTGGTCGAAGACGGCCACGACGTTGGGGTGCGCGAGCCGGGCCACGGACTTGGCCTCGCGGATGAAGCGGTCGACGAAGGCGGCGTCGGCGGCGAGCGCCGGGTGCATCACCTTCAGGGCGAGGATGCGGTCCAGGCGGGTGTCCAGGGCCCGGTAGACCGTGGCCATGCCGCCGGCCGCGATGCGGGCGTCGATGCGGTAGCGGCCGTCGATCGTCTGCCCGACGAGGGGGTCATCCAGGGTCGTGTCCACCCGGCGATTCTACGAGCGCCGCCCGTGGGCCCGGCCGCCGGAGCCGAGCTTGCAGCGCACCTGTGACGTCCGGGCCGGCCCGGATGTGCCCCTGCCCGGGCTGCCGCCGGGCTGCCGCTGCGCGGAGCGGTCCCCTCCCCACCCCTTCTCCCCCAGCTACCGCTGGGAGGTGCCCCCAGAAACCGGGCTCCGCCCGGACCCGGTTCCGGGCGCTTCGCGCCCGGTGCGCTCAAACGCCGCGCGGGCTGGATTTGCAGCGCAGCGGCAAAATTCAGCCTCGCCGGCGTTTGAGGCGCGGGGTCCGGGGGCGGAGCCCCCGGTTTCTGGGGGCACCTCCCAGCGGTAGCTGGGGGAGAAGGGGCGGGGTGGGGGACCGCTCCGCGCAGCGGGAGCACCGGCCGGGGCCGGGGGCCGTCAGAAGGCCGGGCGTTCCGGGTCGAAGGCGGGGCGGCCCGCCATGGGGGACGACGGTTCCGCGAAGCGGCGTTGGGGGATGCGGCCGGCCCGGAAGGCGAGACGGCCCGCCGAGACCGCGTCCCGCATGGCCGCCGCCATGAGGGCGGGGGCCTGGGCCCGCGTCACCGCCGAGGCCAGCATCACACCGGCACAGCCCAGTTCCATGGCGAGGGCGGCGTCCGACGCCGTGCCGGCCCCCGCGTCCAGGATGACCGGGACACCCGCCCGCTCCACGATCAACTCGAAGTTGTGCGGATTGCGGATCCCCATCCCGGACCCGATCGGCGACCCCAGCGGCATGATCGCCGCACAGCCGGCGTCCTCCAGCTTCCGCGCGAGCACCGGATCGTCGTTCGTGTACGGCAGCACCGTGAACCCGTCGTCCACGAGCGTCTCCGCGGCGTCCAGCAGCTCCTCCCCGTCCGGGAGCAGCGTCCGCTCGTCCGCGATGACCTCCAGCTTGATCCAGTCCGTGCCGAGCGCCTCCCGCGCCAGCCGGGCCGTCAGCACGGCCTCGCCGGCCGTGTAGCAGCCGGCGGTGTTCGGCAGGACCGCGATCCCGAGCCCGTTCAGCAGGGACAGCACCGAGCCCTGCACGGTCGGGTCGAGGCGCCGCATCGCGACCGTGGTCAGCTCGGTCCCGGAGGCGATCAGGGCGTGTTCCAGGACCTCCAGGCTCGGCGCCCCGCCGGTGCCCATGATCAGGCGGGAGGAGAAGCTCCGGCCGCCCAGTTCGAAGGTGTCGTCGGCCATCGCGCTCAGCCTCCCTGGACCGCGGTGAGGATCTCGATCCGGTCGCCCTCGCCCACCGCGGTCAGCGGCCACTGCCCGCGCGGCACCACGGTCTCGTTGAGGGCGGCCGCGACGCCGGACGGCGCCGTGGTGAGGGTGGCGACCACCGACGCGAGCGTGGTCCCGGCCGCGACCTCCCGCGGCTCGCCGTTGACGGAGATGGTCATGCGTACGACTCCTGACGTGCAGCGGAGAAGCGGAGCGGGCTGAACGGGAGGGCGATCTGCGGCAGCGCGCCCGTGGTCAGCAGGTCGGCGAGCGCGTCGCCGGTGAGCGGGGTCAGCAGCACCCCGTTGCGGTAGTGCCCGGTGGCCAGGTGCAGCCCGGGCAGTGCGGTCGGCCCGAGCAGCGGGGCGTTGTCCGGTGAGCCGGGCCGCAGGCCCGCCAGGGTCTCGGTCAGCGGGAGTTCGGTGATCCCGGGCACCAACTCGTGGGCGTCGCGGAGCAGTTCGTACACCCCGCCCGCGGTGACCGTGGTGTCCCAGCCGAGTTCCTCGCTGGTCGCGCCGACGACGAGCTCGCCGTTCTCCCGCGGCACCAGGTACACGTGGCTGCCGCGCACGACCGCCCGTACCGTCCGTGAGAGGAACGGCGCGTACGCCGCCGGCACGGTCAGCCGCAGCACCTGCCCCTTCACCGGCCGGACGGGCGGCAGCGCCTCGTCCGGTACGCCGGCCAGCCGGCCGCTGAGCGAGCCCGCCGCCAGCACCACCTGGTCCGCGTGCAGCTCGGTGCCGTCGTCGAGGGCGGCGCCGACGGCCCGGTCGGCGGCGACCAGCAGCCGCCGGGCGCTCGCCCGGCGGATCTCCACGCCGGCGTTCTCGCAGGCGGCCAGCAGGGCGGCGGCCAGCCGGCGCGGGTCGACCTGGTGGTCGCCGTCCACGCGCAGCCCGCCGCGCACGCCCGGGGCGAGCATCGGCTCCAGGCGGCGGCACTCGCGGCCGGTGAGCCACTCGGACTCCAGGCCGCAGCGGCGCTGCAGGGCGTGCAGCTCGCGCAGGTGGAGCCGGTCGTCGGCGTCGAGGGCCACGGCGAGGGTGCCGCAGGCGCGGTAGCCGATGTCCATGCCGCCGCTGGCGTCGGCCAGCTCGGCGGCGAACTCCGGGTAGCGGGCGGCGGAGGCGAGGTTGAGGCCCAGCAGGGTCTCCTCGCCGTAGTGCAGCTCGGTGACGGCGGCGAGCATGCCCGCCGCGACCCGGGCGGCGCCGCCGCCGGGTGCGGGGTCCGCGAGCGCGGTGCGCAGCCCGCGGCGGGCCGCCCGCCAGGCGGTGACCAGGCCGATGATCCCGCCCCCGATGACGAGGACGTCGGATCCCTTCCGAGATGAATGCATGGGCGTCCAGCCCCTCCCTTCGCCGGCATGACCCGGATCAGGTTCGTACGGTCGGAGGCCGGTCAGCCTCCCTCTCAGCCCGGTACGTCCGGACTCCCGCGGTGGGTAACGATGGCCACCCTAGCCGCTCGCCTCGGCGGAGGGGGAGTGCGCCGGATGCCGGGCGGGGGGCCGTGTCCGGCGGTGTCCGGCGGTGCCAGATTCCTGACTGATCGTCAGTTGACTACGCTGGTGATGTGAGCGAGCAGACGGAACAGACTGAGAACGGCGTCGTCATCGTCGGCGCCGGAATGGCCGGAGTGCAGACCGCGGTCGCCCTCCGCGAACAGGGGTGGACCGGCCCCGTGACCCTGCTGGGCGCCGAACCCCACCAGCCCTACGACCGGCCCCCGCTGTCCAAGGCGGTGCTCCTCGGCAAGGCCGAGCACTCCGCCTTCGACGTGGACTTCGAGGGCCTCGGCATCGAGCTGCGGCTCGGCGTGGAGGTCAGCGGGCTGCAGGCCGCCGACCACGAGCTGGACACCGAGGCCGGGCCGGTCCCGTACGGGGTCCTGGTACTGGCGACCGGGGCCGAGCCGCTGACCCTGCCGGGCGCGGAAGGGGTCCCCGGCGTCCACCTGCTGCGCACCCTGGACGACGCGGCGCGGCTGCGGCCGGTGCTGGCGCAGTCCCCGGCGACCGTGGTGGTCGGCGCGGGCTGGATCGGCGCGGAGTTCGCCACCGCGGCGCGGGAGGCGGGCTGCGCGGTGACCGTGGTCGAGGCGGCGGACCGGGTGCTGGCGGGCGCCCTCCCGGCCGAGGTCGCCGCGCCCATGGCCGCCTGGTACGAGGAGGTGGGCGCGGCCCTCCTGACCTCGGCCAAGGTGGCCTCGGTCGAGTCCGGGCGGGTCCTGCTCGCGGACGGCCGCGAGCTGCCGGCCGGGGCCGTGGTCGTCGGCATCGGGGCGCGGCCCGCCACGCGGTGGCTGGCCGGCTCGGGCGTCGAGCTCGGGCCGGACGGCTCGGTCACGGCCGACGCCCACCTGCGGACGTCCCTGCCGGGGGTGTACGCGGTCGGCGACTGCGCGTCCTTCCCGTCCGGGCGGTACGGGGCTCGGCTGCTGGTGCACCACTGGGACAACGCGCTGCAGGGGCCGCGGGTCGTCGCGGCGAACATCCTGGCCGGGGCCGGCGGGGGGTCGGGGCCGCTCGAGGTCTACGACCCGGTGCCGTACTTCTGGTCCGAGCAGTTCGGCCGCTTCGTCCAGTACGCCGGACACCACGCCGGAGCGGACACCCTCCTGTGGCGGGGGGACCCGGGGGAGTCCGCCTGGACGGTGTGCTGGCTCCGTGCCGGCTCCCTGGTCGCGATCCTCGCGGTGGGCCGGCCCCGGGACCTGGCCCAGGCCCGCCGCCTGATCGAAACGGGCACCCAGGTGGACCCGGCCAAGCTGTCCGACCCGGCCACCCCCATAAAGTCCGCCACGGCCTGACGCCCCGGCCCGCCCGGGCATCCCGGCTCCGCCGGGCACCGGGCTCCGCCCGGACCCGCGCCTCAAACGCCGGCGGGGCTGGATTTGCCGGACCCGGCTTCGTGTGTCGCCCGGTGCCCGCGCGGGGCCGGCAGTCCGGCCCTGCCCCCGCTTTCGAAGCGGGGGCTGGCCATCTCAGCCCCGCCGGCGCTTGAGGCGCGGGGTCTGGGGCGGCGCCCCAGCAACCCCGACCCAGCCCGTGGCTGTCGCAGCCGGGGTCTCGGCATTCCAACCCCGGCTCCGCCGGTCTGCGCAGCCGGGGTCCGGGCATTCCAGCCTCGCCGGCGTTTGAGGCGCGGGGTTTGGGGCGGAGCCCCAAGAAACCCGGCTCCGCCGGGCACCGGG
>NZ_JBEYXK010000189.1:0-6107 GCF_040645035.1 Streptomyces sp. NPDC046876
CCGGACCCCGCGCCTCAAACGCCGGCGAGGCTGGAATTGCCGCGCAGCGGCACAATCCAGCCCGCGCGGCGTTTGAGCGCACCGGGCGCGGAGCGCCCGGAACGGGGGCCGGGGCGAGCCCCCAGCTTTGGGAAGGGGCGGGAAGGGGCGGGGTGGGGGAACTCGGTCAGGGGCGGAGGGCCGCTATGGCTTCGGCGAGGGCCGTCGGGACGTCGGCGACCAGGGTGTGGTGGCCGTCGCGGACCACGTGGCGGCCGCCGACCACCGTGTGCCGGACGTCCGCCGCCGAGGCGGCGAAGACGGCCGTCTCGGCGCCGAGCCGGGGCGGCGGGCCGGCGGTCCGGACCGAGTCCAGGGCCACTGTCGTGAAGTCCGCGAGGGCGCCCGGCTCCAGCCGGCCCGCGTCGGGGCGGCCCAGGGCCGCATGGCCGTCGGCGGTGGCGGCGGCCAGCAGGGCGTTGGCCGTCCAGTGCCCCCGCGTCCGGCTGCGCAGGCGCTCGTTGAGCTCCATGGCCCGCGCCTCCTCCAGCAGGTCGATCACGGCGTGGCTGTCGCTGCCCAGCGACAGCGGGCTGCCCGCCTGCTGGAGCCGCCCGGCCGGCCCGATGCCGTCCGCGAGGTCCCGCTCGGTGGTCGGGCACATGCACGTACCGGTGGCCGAGCCGCCGAGCAGGGCGATGTCCCCGTCCGTCAGGTGCGTGTTGTGGACCCCGGTGGTCCGCGCCCCGAGCACGCCGTGCTCGGCGAGCAGCTCGGTGGGGGTGCAGCCGTGCGCGGCCCGGCACGCGTCGTTCTCCGCGGTCTGCTCGGACAGGTGGACGTGCAGCGGCGCCTCCCGCTGCGCGGCCCAGTCGGCCACGGCGGCCAGCTGGCCCGCCGGCACGGCCCGCACGGAGTGGATCGCGGCGCCGATCAGCGCGTGCTCGCGGGGCCCCAGCGCCGAGACCCGCTCGGCCCAGGCCTCGGCGGTGCCGTCGGAGAAGCGCCGCTGGTGCTCGTTCGGCGCCTCGCCGAAGCCGGAGGACAGGTAGGCGGTGTCGAGGAGGGTGATGCGGATGCCGGCGGCGGCCGCGGCCTCGATCAGCGCCTCGCCCATGGCGTTGGGATCGGCGTACGGGGTGCCGCCGGGCGCGTGGTGGACGTAGTGGAACTCGCCGACGTTGGTGATGCCGGCCAGCGCCATCTCCGCGTACACGGCCCGCGCGAGCGTGAAGTAGCTGTCGGGCGTGAGGTTCTGCGCGACGCCGTACATGACCTCGCGCCAGGTCCAGAAGGTGCCCGAGCCGACCTGGACCACGCCGCGCAGCGCCCGGTGGAAGGCGTGGCTGTGGGCGTTGGCCAGGCCCGGGAGGGTCAGGCCGCGCAGCACCTCGGCGCCGGGCGGCGGGGCGTCCACCCCGGTGCGGACAGCGGCGATCCGCCCGTCGCCGGACACCTCCACCGCCACGCCTGGCTCGACGGCGCTGCCGAGCCAGGCGTGCTCCAGCCAGTACGTCAGCGGCATGCCAGGCCCTCCAGTACGTCGGCGAGGGCGAGGACGCCGGCGACGCAGTCGTCCTCGGGGGCGAACTCCCGCGGGGAGTGCGAGATGCCCGTGGGGTTGCGTACGAACAGCATCGCGGTCGGGACGGCGGCGGAGAGGATTCCGGCGTCGTGTCCGGCACCGGTGCCGAGGACGGGGACGGCCCCGCCCAGGATCCGGTTCAGCTCCTCGCGCAGCGCGTGCTCGAACTCCACGACCGGGGTGAAGGACTCCCGGACGACGGAGAGGTCGATGCCGTCCTTGTCGGCGCGCTCGCGGGCGGCCTTCTCGATGGCGGTGACCACGGTGTCGAGGGTGGCCTGGTCGGCGGCGCGGGAGTCGAGCCAGCCCCGTACGAGGGAGGGGATCGCGTTGACCCCGTTCGGCTCGACGGCGATCTTGCCGAAGGTGGCGACGGCGCCGGCGAGGGCCGCCTCCGTACGGGCGGCGAGGACCGTCTCGGCGTACGTGAGCATCGGATCGCGGCGGTCGACCAGGCGGGTGGTGCCGGCGTGGTTGGCCTCGCCGCGGAAGTCGAACCGCCAGCGGCCGTGCGGCCAGATGGCGGAGGCGATGCCGACGGAGTCGCCGGACAGGTCCAGGGCGCGGCCCTGCTCGACGTGCAGTTCGACGAAGGCGCCGATGCGGGCGAGGCGTTCGGGGTCGGGTCCGATCGCCTCGGGGTCGTACCCGGCGGCCTCCATGGCCTCGGGCAGGCTCGTCCCGTCGGCGTCGCGCAGCTCGTACGCCTTCTGCCGGGTCAGCTGCCCGGCGCTGAGGCGGGAGCCGACGCAGGCGAGGCCGAAGCGGGCCCCTTCCTCGTCGCCGAAGTTGGTGATGGCGAGCGGCCGGGTGAACTCGGCGCCGCGGGCGCGCAGCTCGTCCAGGGCGGCGAAGGAGGACACCACGCCGAGGGGGCCGTCGAAGGCGCCGCCGTCGGGCACGGAGTCCAGGTGGGAGCCGGTGACGACGGCGTCCCCGGCGAGCGGGTCGCCCAGCCAGGCCCACTGGTTGCCGTTGCGGTCGGTCTCGTACGCCAGGCCGCGGGCCTCGGCCTGCGCCCGGAACCAGGCGCGGCAGTCGGCGTCGGCGCCGGTCCAGGCGTAACGGCGGTAGCCGCCGCTGTCGGCGTGCCGGCCGATGGGCAGGAGCTCGTTCCACATGGTGTGGAACGACGGGGCCCGCCCCCGCCCCGGCGCGGCCGGGGCGGGGGTGGAGGCGGGGCGGGGGAGGCCGCCCGGGGTTTCGGAGCTCGTGCTCACGCGTCGTCGCCTTCGCGCATCGGGACGCGGACGCCGCGCTCGGCGGCCACCGACTCGGCGATGTCGTAGCCGGCGTCGACGTGGCGGATGACGCCCATGCCGGGGTCGTTGGTCAGGACGCGGCGGATCTTCTCGCCGGCGAGCTTGGTGCCGTCGGCGACGGTGACCTGGCCGGCGTGGATGGAGCGGCCCATGCCGACGCCGCCGCCGTGGTGGATGGAGACCCAGGAGGCGCCGGAGGCCACGTTGACCATGGCGTTGAGCAGCGGCCAGTCGGCGATGGCGTCGGAGCCGTCGAGCATGGCCTCGGTCTCGCGGTACGGGGAGGCGACGGAGCCGCAGTCGAGGTGGTCGCGGCCGATGGCCAGCGGGGCGGCCAGCTCGCCGCTCGCGACCATGTCGTTGAAGCGCTCGCCGGCCTTGTCGCGCTCGCCGTAGCCGAGCCAGCAGATGCGGGCGGGCAGGCCCTGGAAGTGGACGCGCTCGCCGGCCATCTTGATCCAGCGGGCCAGGGACTCGTTCTCCGGGAAGAGGTCGAGCATCGCCTTGTCGGTCTTGGCGATGTCGGCCGCGTCGCCGGACAGGGCCGCCCAGCGGAAGGGGCCCTTGCCCTCGCAGAACAGCGGGCGGATGTAGGCCGGGACGAAGCCGGGGAAGGCGAACGCGCGGTCGTAGCCGGCGAGCTGGGCCTCGCCGCGGATGGAGTTGCCGTAGTCGAAGACCTCGGCGCCGGCGTCCATGAAGCCGACCATGGCCTCGACGTGCTTGGCCATGGACTCGCGGGAGCGGGTGGTGAAGCCGGCCGGGTCCTTGGCCGCGTAGGAGGCCATGTCGTCGAAGTCGACGCCGATCGGCAGGTACGACAGCGGGTCGTGCGCCGAGGTCTGGTCGGTGACGATGTCGATCGGGGCGCCCTCGGCGAGCATCTGCGGGAGCAGCTCGGCGGCGTTGCCGAGGAGGCCGATGGACAGCGGCTTGCGCTGGTCGCGGGCCTCGGTGGCGAGCTGGAGGGCGTGCGCCAGGTTGTCGGCCTTGACGTCGAGGTAGCGGTGCTCGATGCGGCGCTCGATGGCGCGGGGGTCGCAGTCGATGCAGATCGCGACGCCGTCGTTCATGGTGACGGCCAGCGGCTGGGCGCCGCCCATGCCGCCGAGGCCGGCGGTGAGGGTGATGGTCCCGGCGAGGGTGCCGCCGAACTTCTTGGCGGCGACGGCGGCGAAGGTCTCGTACGTGCCCTGGAGGATGCCCTGGGTGCCGATGTAGATCCAGGAGCCGGCGGTCATCTGGCCGTACATGGTCAGGCCGAGGTGCTCCAGGCGGCGGAACTCCTCCCAGTTGGCCCAGTCGCCGACGAGGTTGGAGTTGGCGAGCAGGACGCGCGGGGCCCACTCGTGGGTCTGCATCACGCCGACCGGGCGGCCGGACTGGACGAGCATGGTCTCGTCCTGCTTGAGGGTCTGCAGGGTGCGGACCATCGCGTCGAAGGAGCGCCAGTCGCGGGCGGCCTTGCCGGTGCCGCCGTAGACGACGAGCTTGTCGGGGTGCTCGGCGACCTCGGGGTCGAGGTTGTTCTGGAGCATCCGCAGGGCGGCCTCCTGCTGCCATCCCAGGGTGCTGAGCTCGGTGCCTCGCGCAGCCCGTACGGGGCGGGGTCCTGACATGGCGCTGCCTCCAAACGCTGTAGGTAATTCCATTCACATCCTCGCCGCCTGAATAGATTCAGTCAACAGCTGCGGCCGGGCGCGCCGGATGATGGGATGGCAAACATGGCTGACAGCACTGGCGGGGCTGACGGGGCGGGGACGGGGCCGGACACGGCCGAGCGGCGGGACCTGGCCGTACGGGCCGCCGTCGAGCAGGGCCTGGTGGGCGGGTCGGACGCCGCGCCGCCGCTAGTCTGCCTGCTGGACACCGCCGGGATCCGGGACTCCGCCGCCGCGCTGACGGCGGCGTTCGCGGCCGCCGCGGCGCCGGGCACGCCCGTCCTGCACGCCTTCGCGGTGAAGGCCGCGCCGCTGGTGCCGGTGCTGCGGCTGCTCGCCGACGCGGGGCTGGGCTGCGAGGTGGCCAGCCCCGGCGAGCTGGCCCTGGCGCGGGCGGCCGGGGTGCCGGCCGGGCGGACGGTCCTGGACTCCCCCGCCAAGACGGTGGCCGAACTGCGCGAGGCCCTCGCCCTCGGGATCGCCGTCAACGCGGACAACCGCCAGGAGCTGGAGCGGCTGGACGCCTTGGTGGCGGCGGGGCCGCCCGGCCCTCCCGCCTCCCCGATCGGCCTACGCATCAACCCCCAGACGGGTGCGGGTGCCATCGACGCCCTGTCCACGGCCACGGCGACCTCGAAGTTCGGGATCGCGCTGCGGGATCCCGGGGCGCGGGAGTGGCTGGTACGGGCCTACCTGGACCGGCCGTGGCTGACCCGGCTGCACACCCACTCGGGCTCGCAGGGCGTGCCGTTGCCGCTGATCGCGGAGGGGGTGCGGGAGGTGCACGCCCTGGCCGAGGAGATCAACGCGGCGGCCGGGCGGCGGCAGGTCGACACGCTCGACATCGGCGGCGGCCTGCCGGTGAACTTCGCCTCGGACGAGCACACGCCGACGTACGCGGAGTACGTCGCCGCCCTCCGCGCGGCGGTCCCGCGGCTGTTCGACGGCTCGTACGGCCTGGTGACCGAGTTCGGCCGCTCGCTGCTGGCGAAGCACGGGCTGGTGGTGTCCAGGGTGGAGTACACCAAGACGACGGGCGGCCGCGCGATCGCCCTCACCCACGCGGGCGTCCAGCTGGCCACCCGTACGGTCTACGCCCCGGCGGCGTGGCCGCTGCGGATCCTGCCGTACGACGCGAAGGGCTCCCCGAAGACGGGCCCGCCCGTCGCCCAGGACATCGCCGGGCCGGCGTGCTTCGCGGGGGACCTGCTGGCCACGGCCCGGGAGCTGCCGGAGCTGGCCCCGGGCGACCTGATCGCGGTCCCGGACACCGGGGCGTACTTCTTCACCGCCCACTACGGCTACAACAGCCTCCCGCGCCCCGCGATCCACGGCTTCACCGCCGGCGGCGCGGGCGAAGTCCGCTTCACCCTGGCCCGCCGGGCCCAGACCGCCCCCGAAATCACCGCAGAAGCCGGCGCCACCACCCCGGACGCCCTGCTGTAACGGGGGCCCGGCCGATCCAGCCCCGCCGGCGTTTGAGGCGCGGGGTTTGGGGCGGAGCCCCAAGCAACCCGGCTCCGCCGGGCACCGGGCTCCGCCCGGACCCTCCCCCCGACTCCGTCCGGGGGGACCCCCCCACCAACGCCCGCGGGGCGGCAGATGCCCGCCCCCCCCCCC
>NZ_JBEYXK010000190.1:0-6067 GCF_040645035.1 Streptomyces sp. NPDC046876
GCCGCGCAGCGGTCGGGCCCGGGGTCCGGGGCGGAGCCCCGGGGAACGGGGGAAGGGTGGGGAGGGGCATGGCTCCGCGCAGCGGCGGCCCCCGGCCCGCGCCGCGCTCCCGGTTCCGTAGCCGGCCCGCCCCTCGGCGCCGGCGCGCACCAGGGCGCCCCGGGCGGCGCTGCACCCCCGGGCCGCGCTGCCGCCGGGCCGCGCTGCCGCCGGGCCGCGCTGCCGCCGGGCCGCGCTGCCGCCGGGCCGCGCTGCCCCGGGGCCGCGCCCCTGGTCGGGGGGCCGGAGGGGGCCACCCTGGGCCGGATGGGGGGCGGTGTGACCATCGGTTGATCCGGTCGGGGGACGTGACCGCCGCGCTCCCCACGGACCGTCGCTCTGCGTGAACTACGCTCGCACCCCGAAGGCAGGGAGAGGAGCGGATCCGTGGCGGATTTCGTGGGGCGGCGGCGCGAGCTGAAGGAGCTGCGCGAGGACATCGCGCGCACGGGCCTGGACACCCTCTCCGGCCGCAAGGCCAAGGCCCCCCGCGCCCGGCTGCTGCTCATCGCCGGCCGCCCCGGCTCCGGCCGCACCGCCCTCGCCGAGGCCCTGGTCCGGGAGGTCGCCGCCGACTACCCCGACGGGGTGCTGCGCGTGCGCCTCACCACCCCCGGCGGCGAGACCGTCGCCACCGAGCGCGCCCTGCGCACCCTCCTGGAGGGGCTCGGCCTGCCCACCCCGCCCGGCGCCTCCGAGGACGACCTCAGCTCCGCCCTGCGCGCGGCCCTCGCCGACAAGCGCGCGATCCTCCTCGTCGACGACGCCGCCGACCCGTACCAGGTCGACGCCCTGCTCCCGGACACTCCCGAGTGCCTGGTCGTCCTGACCGCCGAGGGCCCGCTCACCGGGATCCCGGACGTCCGCCCCTGCACCCTCGGCGGCCTCGACACCCCCTCGGCCGTCGGGATGCTGGCCCGCCGCATCGGCGACACCCGCATCACCGTCGACCCCACCGCCGCCGCGGCCCTCGCCGAGGAGTGCGGGGGCATGCCGGCGGTGCTCGCCCTGGTCGGCGGCTGGCTCGCCGCCCGCCCCAAGGCCTCCGTCTCCGACACCGCCAAGCAGCTGCACGACATGCCGCCCGGCACCGACGGCCCGCTCGGCCGCGCCTTCCGCCTCGTCTACGAGTCCCTTCCGCAGCCCGCCCAGCGCACCCTGCGGCTGCTGCCCCTGGCCCCGGCCGGCATCGTCGACTCGCACACCGCCTCCGCCCTCGCCGGCTGCTCGGTGGCCGCGGCCCAGGCCACGCTGGAGGACTTCGCCGCGCTGGGCCTCGTACGGAACGCACCCGACGGCCTGTTCCTGCTGCCCGGCTGCCTCGCCCCGCTGCTGCGGTCCCTGCTGGAGACCAAGGAGCGCCCCGCCGAGGTGCAGCTGGCCCGGGCCCGGATGCTGGAGCGCACCGTACGGCTGCTGCACTCCTGCCGGGTGATGGCCGAGACCGGCGAGGGCAAGGACGTACAGGGCGCAGACCTCCAGGAGGTACGGGAGGTGCTGGAGGGGCTGCCGAGGGCCCTGCGCTTCCCGGACCGGCGGGCCGCCGCCACCTGGCTGGACACCCGGCTGCCCGGGCTGACGGCCGCCGCCACCCTCGCCGTGGCCGACGGTGACCTGGACACCCTGGCCCGCCGCCTGGTCGCCGCCCTGGTCAGGGCCCTGGCCGCGCACCGCGGCACGGCCGCCGCCGCGCCCGAGCTGTACGGACTGCACCGCCTGGTCCTGGACGTGGCCGAGCGCCGCGGTCTGCACCGCGAGCAGGCCGCGGCCCTGCTGAACCTCGCCGACCTGGACGCGGAGACCGGCCGGACCCAGGAGGCCCTGGAGCGCTACCGCGCCGCATTGGACGCGGGACGCGCCGCGAACGACCCGTACGCCACCGGCCGGGCGATGGAATCCGTAGGCGGCGCCTACCAGGAGCTCGCCGACTGGCACCGGGCGGCCGACTGGTTCGGCCGCGCCCTCGCCCAGGCCCTGGCCCGGGGCGAGCGCGCGGACGAGGCCCGGCTGTACGGGCGGCTCGGCAACGCGCACACC
Source organism: Streptomyces sp. NPDC046876 (assembly GCF_040645035.1). Lineage (NCBI taxonomy): Bacteria > Bacillati > Actinomycetota > Actinomycetes > Kitasatosporales > Streptomycetaceae > Streptomyces > Streptomyces sp. NPDC046876. The sequence goes on from NZ_JBEYXK010000190.1 coordinate 2,077, forward strand.
CACGCGGGCCGGTACGGGGACGCGATGCGCAGCTGGCGGGCGGCCGCCGCGGGCTACCGGAAGCTGGCCGATGTTCCGGGCCAGGCAAGGGCGTTGAGCGAGATGGCGCGAATCCAGGAGTACGCCGGCCGCCCGGAGGAATCGCTGCACACCTGCCGCGAGGCGGTCGAGCTCGCGCGCCGCGCCGGGGACCTGCGCCTTCAGGCCGCGCTGCAGGTCCGGCTGGCCGACACGCTCGACCGGCTGGGTGATCCGGCGGCCGCCCGACTGCACCGGTCGGCGGCCGACAGATTGCTGGGAGACGACCCCGCAGCCTGCGAAATCCGTAGTAGTTCCGACTGAGATTATTGGTTTGCAAGGCTAGACAGCGCCTCATCCTTCATTAGACTGGCTCCACCACGTCATCTCGTGGTGCATCCCGTTGCGCGCTCTTGTGGACGGGTATGTATGGAAGTGCCCCGTAATATCCCCTGAGCCAAGGACCGTGATCGACGATGAAGGTCGGCATCCCCCGCGAGGTCAAGAACAACGAGTTCCGGGTCGCCATCACGCCCGCCGGCGTGCATGAGCTGGTCCGCAACGGCCACCAGGTCTTCATCGAGCAGAACGCCGGTGTCGGCTCCTCGATCTCGGACGAGGAGTACGTGGCCGCCGGCGCCGAGATCCTCGGCACGGCCGACGAGGTCTGGCAGACCGCCGACCTGCTGCTGAAGGTCAAGGAGCCCATCGCGGAGGAGTACCACCGCCTCCGCAAGGACCAGACCCTCTTCACCTACCTGCACCTGGCGGCCTCCCGCGAGTGCACGGACGCCCTGCTGGAGTCCGGCACCACTGCCATCGCGTACGAGACGGTCGAGCTCGCCAACCGCGCGCTTCCGCTGCTCGCCCCGATGTCCGAGGTCGCGGGCCGCCTGGCCCCGCAGGTCGGCGCCTACCACCTGATGCGCTCGGCCGGCGGCCGCGGCGTCCTGCCCGGCGGTGTCCCCGGCACCCACGCCGGCGAGTGCGTGGTCATCGGCGGCGGCGTCTCCGGCTGGAACGCCGTGCAGATCGCCATCGGCATGGGCTTCCACGTGACCCTGCTCGACCGCGACATCAACAAGCTGCGCGAGGCCGACAAGATCTTCGGCACGAAGGTCAAGACGATCGTCTCCAACGCCTACGAGCTGGAGAAGGCCGTCGTCGAGGCCGACCTCGTCATCGGCGCCGTACTGATCCCGGGTGCGAAGGCCCCGAAGCTGGTCACCAACGAGCTCGTCGCCAAGATGAAGCCCGGAAGTGTCCTTGTCGACATTGCCATCGACCAGGGCGGCTGCTTCGAGGACTCCCGTCCGACCACCCACGCCGAGCCGACCTTCACGGTCCACAACTCGGTCTTCTACTGCGTCGCCAACATGCCGGGCGCGGTGCCGAACACCTCCACCTACGCGCTGACGAACGCCACGCTGCCCTACATCGTGCAGCTCGCGAACCTCGGCTGGGTCGAGGCGCTGCGCCGTGACCCCGCGCTCGCGCTGGGCCTCAACACCCATGACGGCCAGGTCGTTTACGGTCCGGTCGCCGAGGCCCACAACCTCGAGCACGTCGAGCTGGGCACCCTGCTCGGCTGAGCCGACCGACCCGTCAACGACTGACGTCAATCTCACGTCTCCGGCCGGACCTTGCCCGCAAGGTCCGGCCGGACGCGTTTGCGGAGCGGCGGCCGCCGCGGTTCAACTCGCGTCGAACGTAACCCTTTAACCCTTTCGCGCACCTGCGAAACTTCACAGTGACAGCGCGGACGCCCTTGACAGAGTGGTGTTCGCTTGCCGACACATCGTTAGCGGTCCGGTGGATTGTGTTGCCGCTGGGCGGTGACACGCCATAGAGTCGCCAACCGTCGGCATGGTGCCACGCTGACCTATCGATAAGTGTCCTGGTCACGTCCGAGGAGGTAAGACGACTTGTGAATGAGTCGACATTTACTCCTGGGGGTGGTCGAGCAGGAACGCCCGATCGGGGCCAGAACCCGGCCGGGCTCGAAGCTGTCGGCTCCGTCGCGGTCCGCACCTTCGCAAACCACCAGCACATGACGACGCCCCAAAAGAGCATGGACGGCCTAGACGTGAACTCCACGGCCGGCGACCACAGCGGCGATACGCCCATTGGATTCGCCGACTACGACCAGGTGCCCGAGGGGCACTTCTACGACCCCGACGCGGAGTACGAGCCCGACCCCGAGTACGCGGCCACCCTCGCGCCCGACGCTGCCCGCCAGCGCCGCGAGCGGATCGGCCCGACCGGACGGCCGCTGCCGTACTTCCCGATCCCGGGTCCGCTGACCGACCACGGTCCGGCGAAGATCATCGCGATGTGCAACCAGAAGGGCGGCGTGGGCAAGACCACGTCGACCATCAACCTGGGCGCGGCGCTCGCCGAGTACGGACGCCGCGTCCTGCTCGTCGACTTCGACCCGCAGGGCGCCCTGTCCGTGGGCCTCGGCGTGAACCCGATGGAGCTCGACCTCACGGTCTACAACCTGCTCATGGAGCGGGGCATGTCGGCCGACGAGGTGCTGCTCAAGACAGCGGTCCCCAACATGGACCTGCTGCCGAGCAACATCGACCTGTCCGCCGCCGAGGTGCAGCTGGTCAGTGAGGTCGCGCGCGAGTCGACGCTCCAGCGGGCGCTGAAGCCGCTGATGAACGACTACGACTACATCGTGATCGACTGCCAGCCCTCGCTCGGCCTGCTGACGGTGAACGCCCTGACGGCGGCCCACAAGGTCATCGTCCCGCTGGAATGCGAGTTCTTCGCACTGCGCGGTGTGGCATTGCTGACGGAGACCATCGAGAAGGTCCAGGAGCGCCTCAACCCGGAGCTGGAGCTCGACGGCATCCTCGCCACCATGTACGACTCCCGTACGGTGCACAGCCGCGAGGTGCTGGCGCGCGTCGTCGAGGCCTTCGACGACCACGTCTACCACACGGTCATCGGCCGGACGGTGCGCTTCCCAGAGACCACGGTCGCCGGCGAGCCGATCACCACGTACGCCTCCAACTCCGTCGGGGCCGCCGCATATCGCCAGCTGGCCAGGGAGGTGCTCGCCCGGTGTCACGCCGAGTGAGTCTGCCCGGAGCCGACGAGCTGTTCCGCACGACCGGGGGGATGGCCCTGCAGTCGTCCTCGCCGCGGCGCAGCGGCGAGGACGCCGGCGCGGCCCTGCCGGAGCAGTCGGCGGGGTCGGCGGGGTCGGCTTCGGCGACGGCTTCCGCTTCGGCGGAGGGCGCGGCGGGCGAGGGCCGCGGCCGGGAGGCGGCGGCCGGCGGCGAATCGGTGGTGGGCGCGCCGAGGCGTCCGCAGGAAGGTTCTGCCACCGCGGCGTCGGCGCCGCCGGCCCGGGCGGCCCGGGGCAAGTCCCAGGGCCGGGGCGCGAACCGGCGGCCCAGCGGGCGCGAACGGCACGACGAGAAGATCACGGTCTACGTCTCCGCCGAGGAGTTGATGGACCTGGAGCACGCCCGCCTGGTGCTCCGCGGCGAACACGGCCTCGCGGTGGACCGCGGCCGCATCGTCCGCGAGGCGGTGGCGGTGGTCCTGGCCGACCTGGAATCCCGCGGCGACGCCAGCATCCTGGTCCGCCGCCTCCGCGGCCGCTGACCCCCGGCCCGGCGCCCGCGAACCCGAGGCACCCCTGCCCCGGCCGCCCCGCCGCCCGGCCCCGGCTCGCTCCACTCCGCGGCCACCGCCGACGCCCGGCAACTCCGACCCCGGCGCTCGAAGCCGAGGTCAGGCAATCCGCCCCCCTTCAACGTTCGAAGCCGGGATCCGGCATTTCCAGCCTCGCCGGCGTTTGAGGCTGGGGGTACCCCCAGCGGTAGCTGGGGGAGGGTCCGGGCGGAGCCCGGTGCCCGGCGGAGCCGGGTTTCTTGGGGCGCCGCCCCCCAAACCCCGCGCCGCCAACCCCGGGGAGGGTCGCGTGGGAGGCCCCCGCGTCGAAGGGGAAGCGGGG
>NZ_JBEYXK010000191.1:0-5647 GCF_040645035.1 Streptomyces sp. NPDC046876
GCAGCGACGCGACCGCAGGGAGCGCCCTTGACGCGCCGGCCCGCACCGAAAGGACAATGGGCGGCCGGGAAGCCCCCGGACACCCACCGACCCCGCCCCACCGTGACGCCCCTCCCTACACCGGCAGTTCCATCACGAAGCCGGCCATCGTCATGACGGCCACGGCTGCCGCCGTCACTGTCAGGCCACGGGCCCACAGCGTCTTCGCCGGGACCGGGACCGCCCGTGCCCGCAAAGCCGTCCCCGCGGCGAGCGGGAGCACCGCGCACGCCGCCGTGGCGGCCCACACCACCCCGAAGGACGGGGCCGCCGCAACCGCTTCGCGGAGCCACCACCGGACCACGGCCGCCGGCGGCGCCGAGAGCGGCACCATCAGCACCACCACCGCAACCGACTGCGGCCACGCCGTCAGGCGGGCCGTCAGCCGGCCCAGCAGCGCCAAGGGCTTGACGAGCAGCACTCCGTGCAGGAAGCCCACCGCCACGGCGACCACCGACCCGACCCCGAACATCGTCAGGGATCTGACCGGGGCCGCCTGCTGCGTCGCGACGACGACGAGCGTCCACGCCGCAAGCAACTGGCACGCACCCACAACCTCGGCTCCTGGCGCCATGTCCCAGTGGCGCGGGCTCTGTAACGCCCGCAGCCGAGGAACCAACGGTCGCGCAGGCCTCGCCAGCGTCGCCGGCCTCGCCGGGCTCGCCAAGACCATTACAAACCCCCTGATCGAACCGCTCCGACGGCAGCACGGCCGGTACGCCGCGCACGGGCAGGCTCCCGTACGCCGCTATAGCGGAGCTACATCCTTCCCGGAGCCGGAAAAACCAGAGAACCGGGAAGAACGACCAGCCCCATCCCCATCCCCAGCCCGAGCCCCATCCCCACCCCCACCACAATCCCCCCGCACCAAAACCCCCTCCACCAGCCCGCCACCCCCACCCGCACCCCCACCCTCATCCTCGACCACCACCGCATCCCCCTCCCACCGCACCGTGTACCGCTCGACCTGGTCCTGCTCGAACCCGGGCCCCGGATCCCGGATCACCACCCCACCGCCGCTCCGCCCCCGCGCCGGAGCCCACACCTCCAGCCCGACTCCCGAACCCCGCTCGTCCCGAACCCCCAACACCGCCCCCGCCCGCGCCAGCACCGGCACCCGTCCGAGCGGCGCATCCAGCAGCACCTGCCCCGGCCCCTCGTACGCCGTCCCCGTCGCCGTGTCGTACCACCGCCCCCGCGGCAGCCGGACCGCCCGCCGGTCCGCGCCGGGCTCGAGCACCGGCGCCACCAGCAGCGCGTCCCCCAGCAGAAAGGCGTCCTCGCAGTCCCGCAGCCCGCGGTCCTCCGGCGCGCCCCACCACAGCGGCCGCACGTACGGGGCCCCGGTCCGCCGGGCGAGCCGGGCCAGCGTCATGAAGTAGGGCCGCAGCCGCTCCCGCTCCGCCAGGACGGCCGCCGCATGCCGCTCCACCTCCGGCCCGAACTCCCAGGGTTCCCGCCGCCCCGCCCAGATCGCCGAGTGCGTCCGGAACAGCGGCATGTACGCGCCCAGCTGCAGCCACCGCAGATACAGCTCGGGCGACGGCGTCCCCCCGAACCCGCCCACGTCCGGCCCCGAGTACGGCACCCCGCACAGCCCGAGCCCCAGCACCAGCGCGAGGGAGGCCCGCAGCCCTTCCCACCCGGTCTCCACGTCCCCGGACCACGTGCCCCCGTACCGCTGCATGCCCGCCCAACCCGACCGGGAGAACAGGAACGGCCGCTCCCCGGGCCGCAGCCGTACCAGCCCCTCCCACCCGGCCTGTGCCATCCCCAGCGCGTACACGTTGTGCGCGGCCCGGTGGTCCCCGCCCGCCCCGTCCAGGGCGTGCCGCGCGGACCGGGGCAGGGTCATGTCCCCGAACGGTGCGAACGACACCGGCTCGTTCATGTCGTGCCACACCCCGGAGAATCCCTGCGCCAGCCGCTCCGCGTACAGCCCGCCCCACCACTTCCGCACCGCCGGATCCGTGAAGTCCGGGTACGCGCACTCGCCGGGCCAGACCTCGCCCCGCACCTCCTGCCCCTGCGCATCCCGTACGAAGGCACCGTCCGGCCCGACAGCGAGGCCGGACTTGTGGACCGCGTCGCCGGCCTTCACCGCCGGGTCCACGATCGACACCAGCCGCACCCCCTGCTCCCGCAACTCACTCGCCATCCCCGGCAGATCGGGGAAGCGGAGCTCGTCCACCGTGAAGACGCGGTGCCCCTCGTAGTGGTCGATGTCCAGGTGCACGGCGGACAGCGGCAGCCCGCGCGCCCTGTACCCGGCCACCACGCGCCGCACCTCCGCAGCGCTCCCGAACCCCCACCGCGCGTGCTGGTAGCCCAGCGCCCACTCGGGCGGCACGGCGGCGGCGCCGGTCAGCCCCGACCAGCCCTGCAGCACCCGGGCCGGGGTCCCGACCAGCACCCAGCAGCGCAGCGGGCCGCCCTCCATGCGCAGTTGGCTGATACCGGGCCGGTCGGGCCCCGAGCCCGCGCCCTCCTCGCCCTCGCGCAGGGTCACCCGGCCCTCCCACGAGTTGTCGTGGAACACCAGGTGCGTCCCGGCGTCCGCGACCACGAGCTGCACCGGCATCGTGATGTAGAGCGGGTCGTCGCCGGGCCCGAAGCCCCCCTTCGGGTCGGTGTTCCACAGCCGGTACACCCCGTCGCGCAGCCGCGGCCCCGCCGCCCGCCCGCCCAGGCCGAAGAACCGCGCGTCCGCGGGCACCTCGGCGCGCACGACCCAGCGCGAGGGCAAACCCGCCGACCCCCTCGAACCCGAACCTCCTGAACCCCCCGAACCCCCCGAACCCCCCGAACCCCCCACCCCATCCCCAACCGGATCTCCGCCCCCCGCAAGCCCGCCCCCCACCGGCTCCCACCACCGCGGCGGCAGCTCCCGCCGCAGGACCGCGCCGCCCGGTGTGCGGACCTCCACCGCCCCGTGCCGGGAGACCGCCACCGTCACCCGCTCCGACACCACCCGCCAGCCGCCGCCCGTGTCCGGCTCCAGCACGGCCCGCGGGTCGGGCTCCGGCCCGCTGCCCACCACCGCGTACGAGGGCGTCGGCCCGGCCCCGTCCCAGCCCCAGAAGACCGCGCCGCCGACCGTGACCCGTACCAGCAGCTCCGAGCGGGCGAACCGCAGCACCCCGCCGCCCGGCCGGGGCTCCGTACCGGTCAGCAGCCCCGGCACGCGCGCCCGCTCCACGCCCCGGCGCGGGAGCCCCACCGCGTCCGCCCGCCGGTGGCGCAGCGCCGAGCGCCACGCCCGCCGCCCCCGCTCCGTCCCGATCTCTTTCACCGCACGCACCAGTTCGCGACCGTTCATGCTGCTCACCCTGCCATCGGCCGTCGACCGAGAAGGCTGCGTTCAACTTCCGTTCACCCGTCCATGGACCCCGGAGGCCGACTCCCCGCCACCCGGGCGCCTGCTCCGCGCCGCCCCGACGCCTCTGGTGCGGACGTAGATCGCATGGCATCGTCCCTGTGTGCCGCCGCGCGCACACCCACCGCGCGATGGCACCGTACGCAACGCACACCACGCGCGAGCCGCACACTTGACCGGGAGCCGACCCATGACCTCGTCCACCCAGCCGGAACCCCTCTGGTCCCCGGGGCCCGACCGGATCGCCGCGGCCCGCATCACCGCCTTCCAGGCGTGGGCCGCCGAGCGGCACGGGGCTCCCGCGGACGGCGGCTACCCCGCGCTGCACCGCTGGTCCGTGGACGAGCTCGACACCTTCTGGAAGGCCGTCGCCGACTGGTTCGACGTCCGCTTCACCACCCCCTACGAGTCGGTCCTCGCCGACCGCTCGATGCCGGGCGCCCGCTGGTTCCCCGGCGCCACCCTCAACTACGCCGAGCACGCCCTGCGCGCCGGCGAGGACCCGGCGCGCGCCGACGACGCCGCCCTGCTGTACGTGGACGAGACCCACGAGGCCGTCCCCGTCACCTGGTCCGAGCTCCGCAGCCGGGTCGGGGCGCTCGCCGCCGAGCTGCGCGCCCTCGGCGTACGCCCTGGCGACCGGGTCAGCGGCTACCTCCCCAACATCCCCGAGGCCGTCGTCGCGCTCCTCGCGACCGCCGCCGTCGGCGGCGTGTGGACCTCCTGCGCCCCCGACTTCGGAGCCCGCAGCGTCCTCGACCGCTTCCAGCAGGTCGAACCGGTCGTCCTGTTCACCGTCGACGGCTACCGCTACGGCGGCAAGGAGCACGACCGCCGCGACACCGTCGCCGAACTCCGCGCCGAGCTGCCCTCGCTGCGCGCCGTCGTGCACATCCCGCTGCTCGGCACGCCGACCCCCGACGGCGCCCTGGCCTGGTCGGACGTGACCTCCGCCGCCGCCGAGCCGGTCTTCGAGCCGGTCCCCTTCGACCACCCGCTGTGGGTGCTGTACTCCTCCGGCACGACCGGCCTGCCCAAGGCGATCGTCCAGTCGCAGGGCGGGATCCTGCTGGAGCACCTCAAGCAGCTCGGCCTGCACTGCGACCTGGGTCCCGAGGACCGCTTCTTCTGGTACACCTCCACCGGCTGGATGATGTGGAACTTCCTCGTCTCCGGCCTGCTCACCGGCACCACGGTCGTCCTGTACGACGGCAGCCCCGGCTACCCCGACACCGGCGCCCAGTGGCGGATCGCCGAGCGGACCGGAGCCACCCTGTACGGGACCTCCGCGGCCTACGTGATGGCCTGCCGCAAGGCAGGGGTCCACCCCTCGCGCGACTTCGACCTGTCCGCGGTGAAGTGCGTGGCGACCACGGGTTCGCCGCTGCCCCCCGACGGCTTCCGCTGGCTGCACGACGAGGTCGCCGAGGACCTCTGGATCGCCTCGGTCAGCGGCGGAACGGACGTCTGCAGCTGCTTCGCCGGCGCCGTCCCCACCCTCCCCGTCCACATCGGCGAGCTCCAGGCCGCCTGCCTGGGCACGGACCTGCAGTCCTGGGACCCGTCGGGCAAGCCGCTCACCGGGGAGGTCGGCGAGCTGGTCGTCACCAACCCGATGCCCTCGATGCCGATCCGCTTCTGGAACGACCCCGACGGCAGCCGCTACCGCGACAGCTACTTCGAGATGTTCCCCGGCGTGTGGCGCCACGGAGACTGGATCACGATCACCGACCACGGCTCGGTCGTCATCCACGGACGCTCGGACTCCACCCTGAACCGGCAGGGCGTCCGGATGGGCTCCGCCGACATCTACGAGGCCGTCGAGCGCCTGCCCGAGATCAAGGAATCGCTGGTCATCGGTCTCGAGGAGCCGAACGGCGGCTACTGGATGCCGCTCTTCGTGCACCTCGCGCCGGGCGCCACCCTCGACGACGAGCTGCGCGGCCGCATCAAGTCGGTCATCCGCGAGCAGCTCTCCCCGCGACACGTGCCCGACGAGATCATCGAGGTGCCGGCCATCCCGCACACCCTCACCGGGAAGCGCATCGAGGTCCCGGTCAAGCGCCTGCTCCAGGGCACGCCGATGGAGAAGGCGGTCAACCCGGGGTCGGTCGACAACATCGACCTCCTGCGCTTCTACGAGGAGCTGGCCCGCACCCGCTCCTGACGGCGGCAAGACGGCGGCAACACAGTGGCGCAGTGGCCGCGGGGGCCGGGGGGGGCCGGCCGCGC
>NZ_JBEYXK010000192.1:0-5528 GCF_040645035.1 Streptomyces sp. NPDC046876
CTGAGGTCAGCCATGCATGTGCGGCACTCGCGCGGCAACGCGGCGCTGCTGTTGTCCCTATTCGTGAAGTCACCACTTCAGGTTCGACTTCGGCTTCGCCTTCACCACGGCGCAGCCCGACACAGCCCAACACAGCCCAACACAGCGCAGCACAACACCGCACAGCACGGCACTGCACTGCGCCGGGTCGCCGCCCGGCGCGCAGTGCCTCGCATCCCACCGCACAGGGAGCACCACAACGATGCGTACTCGCCACGCCTTCCCCGTCCGCCGCACCGGACTCGGCGTCCTGTTCCTCGTCCTCGCCCAGGCCCTGGCCGTGCCCGGCACGGCCCACGCGCACGGCGACACCGTCAAGGTCGTGATCACCGGGCAGCGCGAGGGACACCTCACCACCGACATCACCTGGGAGAACGACGGGGACGCCATCGAGGAGGCGGTCGCGGCCACCGTGGACGCGACCAGCCTCGACGGCGCCCGTGCGCTGGGGCCCTGGAAGCTGGTCCGGGACTCCGGCTCGCGCGTCGGCTGGAGCACCGCCGAGGTCCTTCCGGCCGGCACCTGGAAGGTCACCGTCCACGTCGGCTTCCCCTCCCTCGGCCACGCGGAGCGCGAGGTCTCCGTACCGGTCGTGGACCCCGCGCCCGGGACCTCCCCGAGCGGCGCGCCGGTCTCCCCCGCTCCGGGCGGTTCCCCCGCCCCGTCGTCCGCGCCCTCGGTCGCGGCCCCCGTGCAGCCCCCCGTCCAGGCCCCCGTCCCGACCCCCGCGCAGTCCCCTGCTCCGGCCGCCGACGGCGGTGACAGCACGGTCTGGTGGACGACCGCGGGCGTCGCCGTGACCGCCGTGGCCGGTGCGGCCGTCGGCCTGCTGCTGCGCCGGGCCCGGGCCCGCAGGCGCTGAGCCGACGGGCGCGGCCCGAGGGCCCCGACCGGCGCGCGTGGCCGGGGCCGGTCCCGTGACCTGACAACCAAACGGCCGCGCTTTGACACCCCTGAGAGCGGTGCCGTTGATTCGGTGCATGGACATCACCGCCGCCGCCGTACGATCCACCGCTCGGGTGGTCCGCCCCTTCCACACCTACGAGGGCGAGGGCTTCCCCGTCCGTCGCCCCTTCCCCCAGCCCGAACTCCCCCTGGTCGACCCCTTCCTGATGGTCGACCAGGTCGGGCCGCACGTGCTCGGGCCGGGCGAGGCCAAGGGCGCGCCGCCGCACCCCCACCGGGGCTTCGAGACGATCCAGTACGTCATCGACGGCGCCATGGAGGACATCGACTCCGAGGGGCACAAGCGGGTCATGAACCCGGGCGAGGTCCAGTGGCTGACGGCCGGATCGGGCCTCGTCCACCTCGCCCGCCCGACCCCCGAGCTGCTCGCCGAGGGCGGCCCGCAGCACCTGCTGCAGATCTGGGTGAACCTGCCGGCCCGGCTCAAGGCGACGCCGCCGCGCGTGCAGTACGGCTCCGCGCCCGGCGAGATCCCGACGGTCACCACCGAGGACGGCAGCGCCGAGCTGACCGTGATCGCCGGATCGACGCACGGGGTGAGCGGCCCCTTCGACACGCACACCCCGGTGCTCGTCGTCCACGCCCGCCTCCGGGCCGGCGGCCGCGCCGCGTTCAGCGTCCCGGCCGGGCACAACGCCATGCTCTACGTCCTGTCCGGGACCGCGGCCACCCCTGACGCCGAGCTTCCCGACGGCCACCTCGCCATCCTCGCGCGGGACGGGGAGCAGTTCGCCGTCTCGGCGCCGGGTGGGGCGGCCGAGGTGCTGGTCCTGGCGGGCGAGCCGCTCCGCGAACCGGTGGCGCGCAGCGGCCCGTTCGTCATGAACACCGCGGCCGAGATCCGCCAGGCGCAGATGGACTACCAGCGCGGCCTGATGGGGCACATCAGCATCTGAGCGCTCCGGAGCAAGCGCCGTGCGCACGCTGCCTGTGCCCGATCGTGACGTGGCCGCCCGTGGCCGAACAGCGGGGTGGCCGGGTCCGCGGTGAGCGACGGCGTCGTGCCGTACCGAAACGCGACGACCGCCCTGCCGTTGCCGCGGTGGACGCCCCGGAGCACAACCGACCCGGCGGCTGGTGGGCGAAAAATCCGATGCTCGGACGATTCGCCCGCTCTAGGCTGCGGGGATGAGCTCCCGTACCTTCCGTATCACCGTCCGCGGCTCCTTCGACGGCCTCACCGCCGACCAGCGTGCCGAGCTGCTCGCCGCCGCGCCCGAACACGACATGCTCCGGGCCGCCTTCACCTCCGAGGGCCACCTGACGTACGACATCGCCGCGCGCCCCTTCTTCACCTTCCGCTTCCTCGACGGGGGTGAGGAAGAGGAGGACATCCTGGAGGCGACGGCCCGGGCCGAGCTCGCGGCCGAGAGCTGGCTGACCGAACGCGGCTACGGGTTCAAGGGCCTCAAGTCGCAGGCGCAGGACCTCTCCCTGGCCCCTCTGGCCAAGCGGCAGCGCCAGGCTGCCGCCCGCGGCGGCGCCTGACGCCCTACGGGGGGCGGGGCGCCGGCGGCGCCCGCGCGGATGTTAGCGTCCGCCCCATGGCAGAGCACCAGGACGTGACCAGGTCGGCCTACGACGGGGTCGTCGAGCTGTACGCGTCGCTGTTCGCCGACCGGCGGCTGGAGGCGCAGCCGTTCTCGCGGTCCATGGTCGCGACCTTCGCCGAACTGGTGCGCGCGACGGGGAACCTGCGGGCGGCCGATGTCGGATGCGGGCCCGGACATTTGACGGCCATGCTGCACGACCTGGGGCTGGACGCCTTCGGGCTCGACCTCTCCCCCGGCATGGTCGACCACGCCCGGCGGGCCCATCCGGCGCTGCGGTTCGACGAGGCGCGGATGGAGGCCCTGCCGGTCGAGGACTCCGCGCTCGGCGGCGTGCTGGCCCACTATTCGATGATCCACACCCCGCCCGGGGAACTGCCCGCGCTCCTCGCCGAGCAGGTGCGCGTCCTGGCACCGGGGGGCCTGCTCCTGGTCTCGTTCTTCGCGACCGACGGGCCGGAGCCGGTCCGCTTCGACCACAAGGTGACGCCGGCCTACAGCTGGCCGGTGGACCGGTTCGCCGCGCTGCTGGCGGGGGCCGGGCTCGTCCCGTTCGCCCGGCTGCTCCACGATCCGGCCTCCGAGCGGGGCTTCCTCGACGCCCACCTACTGGCCCGCCTCGGCTAGGGCCCGACCGGTTTGCGGCGCTCGGCACACCACGACTTCGGGGGGACGGCAGCCGCGGAGCGGCGCCGTCCCCCCGAAGCGGCGGACGTACGGTTCGGGCCCGAGCCGGACCGGACCCGCATCAGACCTGCGTGTCAGACCTGCTCGGCCACCTTGGCGTCCGAAGCGGCGGGCTGCTTGGCGACCTCGACGGTGCGCGGCCCGTGCTGGCCGCGCAGGCCCAGCCAGCCGATGAGCGCGACGAGGGCGAAGGCCGCGGCCCCGATCCAGAAGGTGAGGGTGAAGCCGGACTCGGCGGGCAGCGGCGGGACGCCGGCGGGCAGGTGCTCGATGGTCTTCGACGCGAGGATCGTGGTGACGATGGCGCTGCCGATCGCGCTGCCGGTGGAGCGGGAGATGGAGTTGATGCCGTTGGCGATGCCGCTCTGGTGGGGCGGGACGCTCGCCATGATGACGGCGGGCATGGCCGCGTAGCCGAAGCTGACGGACGCACCGACGACTATGCCGGCGCCGATCACCGAGGCGGTGTGGCCGTGGTCGAGGGCGAGCCAGCCGAAGCCGAGGGCGCCGAGGGCGGCGGCCAGGCCCAGAGCCGTGCGCGGGCCGCGGTGGCGGACCAGCTGGCCGCCGATGGGCGAGGCGAGCAGCGAGACGATCGCGCCGGGCAGCAGGAACTCCACGGAGGCGCGCAGGATGGACGCGCCGAAGCCGTAGCCGGTCAGCTTCTCGGGCATCTGGACGAGGTAGGAGACGCCCAGGAAGTTCGCGAACATGCCGAAGCCGACGAGGATGCCGGCCAGGTTGGCCATGAGCACCGGACGGTGGACGAACATCCGCATGTCGACGAGCGGCTCGCGGACCTTGAGCTCGGTGAACACCCAGACGACGGTCATGACGGCGGCGCCGGCGAAGCTGCCCAGCGTGCGGCCCGAGGTCCAGCCCCACTCGTGGCCCTGCGAGATCGGCAGCAGGAGCAGCAGCAGGGTGATACCGAGGGTCAGGGCGCCCAGGAAGTCGGTGCGGCCGCCGGTCTTGTGGCGGGTCGCGGGGACCAGGAAGGCCACGGCGAGCAGGGCGACGGTCGCGAAGCCGGTCGCCATCCAGAAGGCGTTGCGGTAGTCGGCGCCGTCGCCGGAGGTGAGCAGGCCGGTGGCGACGAGCGCGAGACCGCTGCCGAAGGCGAGGGTGCCGCTGACCAGGGCCATCGCGCCGGGCAGCTTCTGCGGGCGGACCTCCTCGCGCAGGACGGACAGGGCGAGCGGGAAGATCGCGGTGGCGGCGCCCTGCAGGACGCGGCCGAGGATGAGCAGCGGCAGCGAGCTCGCCAGCGCGGCGATGACGGAGCCCGCCACCATGACGCCCAGGACGGCCACGAGGGTGGGCTTCTTGCCGTGCTGGTCGCCGAAGCGGCCGAGGAGCGGGGTGAAGACGGCGGCGGACAGCAGCGTGGCGGTGGTCACCCAGCTCACGTTGGCGGTCGAGGTGCCGAGGTCGGAGCGGATGAGGCCGAGGATCGGGACCGGCAGGGTCTGCATCATCGACACGACCATGGCGGCAAGGCTCAGGGCGAAGACGATGACCGTCTCGTTCCTGGTCTTCGCCTCGGCGGGGGCGGGGGTGGCTGTGGCGGTGCTCATGTCCGGGAGGAACCTTCTCACTGCTTCAGGTCGCAGATGTTTCATGTCATCAAGTACTTCGACGACGTTAGAGGCAAATACTTAAGGTGGTCAAGTAAACAATTGATAATGTCAACGATCCTGAGTACGCTCTCGCGGCATGAGCGCCACCACCCGTGAGACCCCCGGCAAGCTCCAGCTCCTGGAGCTGCTCGCCGCCATCGGCACCGCCCAGTGGCGGGACTTCGCCGCGGCGGCGGCGCGCTACGGCCTCACGTCCACGCAGGCCAAGGTCCTCGCCCAGCTGGACGGGCCGCTGCCGATGCGGGGGCTGGCGACGCTACTGGTGTGTGACGCGTCGAACGTCACCGGGATCGTGGACCGCCTGGAAGCCCGCGAGCTGGTCCGCCGCGAGCCGGACCCTGCGGACCGGCGGGTCAAGAACGTCGTCGCGACGGACGCGGGCCGGGAGATCATCCGACGCGTACGCGAGGAGATGCAGGCCACGCACGGCGCCCTGGACACCCTCACCCCGGCCGAGCGCGCCACCCTCCACACCTTGCTGGACCGCCTCCGCCCCACCCTGGAACGCCACGCCTGACCCAGCCGGGATCCGGCGAAACCAGCGCCGCCGGCTCCACCACCACCTGAGCCGGGCAGCCGAAGCCGGAGTCCGGCTAATTCAGCCTCGCCGGCGATTGAGGCGCGGGTCCGGGCAGAGCCCGGTGCC